>JAFGML010000022.1 GCA_016927555.1 Thermoplasmatota archaeon | reverse complement strand
GACGCCCAATACTGAAACACCTTCTGGGTCGTCGCACCAGCAGCATACACATACGTCCCATCATACACAAGCCCGTAAACCGTCCCACCATAATTATCTGTTTGAGCTTTTACTGTGAGATTTGATGCCCAATATTGATACACTGCAGTGCTCATTCCAGTGCCTCCGGCATAGACGTATGTCTCGTCGCAGGCGAAGGCATAATAACCGAAAAGATCACTATTAGTTTCCCCTCGTTTCGTCATATTTGATGCCCAATATTGATATATTGGTTTCCAGAGTTCGCCTCCTGCGTACACATATGTGCCATCGCTGGTAAGTGCTTTGATGTCTCCATATTCTGCGCTTTCCGCACGTTTCGTAAAATTCGACCGCCAATACTGAAACACCTTCTTAGTAGTAGACCCACCAACATATATGTAGGTGTCATCATACGTTAATGCATAAACGGTTCCTTGATAATCAAAAGTACTTGTTGTAGAGGTACTTAGATCTAAAGTGCTTAGTCCTTGGACTTCTGATGTTTCAGCCCCTGCAGCAAGCAACATCTGCAAATCAGGGATAGTTTCAGTTGTTGCTGTCTGATTACTAGTGTTTGTTCCATACGCAGTGGTTGTACCATACTCAAAACGGACTGTGCAGCTCTCCCCACCATCATGCTGGAGGTACCCATGGAGGGTGGCGTTGGTCTCCTCCACACCGGTCGATGCGTTCGTCTGAACCGTAATCGGCATCTCCGTGGTGAAGTGGTACACCTGGGTAACGTTGGGGCTGCCGGACACATTCACTGTGTACCAGTATGTTGTGTTGTACTCCGATGCTTCAGAAAACGTCCAGTTCACACTCGTATTAGAGCCAACACTACTGTTGGTCTGTCGTAGCACCCAGCTGTCTGTGGTATTCTCATTGAAGTACACACTCGTGGTGTACCCACACGTGGTGTTGATCTGTAACCAGACAGTCGGCTGTCTGCTGACATCGGTGCTCTCATTCGCAGGGCTCCTCAGCCAGACCGTAGGGGCATCTTTGGTGGTGAACCAGTAGGTTCTGTTCGTCCACGCATAGCCATCCGTGAGGTTCACGCTCCACCAGTACTTTGTCCCGTAGGAATCAAAACAGGAGGTGTTCGTGAAGCTCTGCGTGCTGTTCGTAAAACCGACCGTGGTCTGATTCAGGACCACCCAGCTGCCGCTCTCATTCGTCAAGATGGTGACGTTCATGTTCTCAGCATCCGTGTCATTGCAGGTGATGTTCAGGCAGGAAACAGGGAAATCAAGACACAACGTTTCATTGGCTGGCACCGGGTTGGACTGCGTGGGAAACGAGGTGGCAACCAGGGTCTGGTTCTCAGAGACCTGACTGACGTAATCCTCAGAGGAGCAGGTCACGTTCCACTCGTAGCTACCACCAATGGAAAATTCCTTGGTGTACTCGTACTGCTCACTGGTGCTGTTATAATCCATCCGGTAGCTATCACTCTCAACAGAGAGCCACACCTGTGGGTACGCCTCAAGCAGCCGGGATTCAGTATCACCAGAAACCACCAGGATGTACCGGGTGTTATTTGACGTTTCATCGGAGATAGCAAGGGCTGCTTGAGATCCAAAAGTACTGCCTATGCCAGTGAGAACTGGGTAGTCTTCTGGTCCTTTCGCCTCATACTTCCGCAGCAGGGTTCCTGATGCGTTGAACACGTAGATGATGTCATTGCCATTGGCAACGATGATTTCAATCTCACCGTCGTTGTTGACGTCAGCGGCATTCATGCTATACCCGTAGTACATGGATGGTTCTGATCCCCCCCACACCCAGAGTTGCGTGCCCTCGTGGTCAAACGCGCGCACATAGTAGTAATCGGTGATCACCAGCTCATCGTTGGCGTCATCGTCAAGGTTCACCGGCATGACCTCATAGGTCGTGGACTCAGAGTTACCGGTAGCAAGCAGAGTGCCTGCCTCATCGTACATGTACAAATCACCGGTCTCACCAAATACGGATTCATTAGCGTTGCCATCCCCGTTTAAATCAGCAAAACAACAACAGAAAATCGATCCAAGATCACTGCCTCCCTGGAAAATAAGGGAGCCGTCACTACTATTACGCACCACCTGCCGCCCATAGGTGTACGTCGTGTAGGTGACAAGGTTATGGTCGTAGGTCTCATCTAAGTCACTGATGTGAACCTCCAGGACCGTGGTTAAGTAGTTCGCAGCACCAGACACAGACCACAGCAGACTCCAGCTCTCACCATCATCCGTGGTGTACGCAGACACGTTGTAGTTACTCCCTACCACCAACCCTGCGACAAAATCATCTTTGTCGCCATCTTTATCCACATCACCGACCTCAATAGAGTAGACGTCCCCGCCGAGATCACCACTCGCCCACACTTGTCCTCCGGTGTCGTTGAACACCCGGATTTGATTATCATAGTTCGCAATGACCACGTTATCGTCGTAGCCGTTCCCGGTGAGATCACCAACATCAATTTCAAAGCCATACAGTGCTGGCTCTGTGGCAGTCCACAGTTCCGTTCCATCAATATCGTACGCCCACAGAGTACCACTGTCAAGGATGACCGCCTCATCTCTCACCCCATCATGGTCCAAGTCTGCAAACGCACAGGAGAACGCATTCTCGCCTACATCCTTCAACCAGACCTCTTCAAAACCAAACGCCGTGATGGGAGTCGACTCGTTGGTGTACTGGGCAGAAAACGTCACGTTTGATCCTGTCTCCACCGGAGAGTCTGCGGTTGCATCAAGAGAAGAATTCCGGTTGTAGATTTGTATGGTTGCATTATTTGAATTTTGGGACATGTAGGCGGTTTTTGTACAGTTCACATACCAGGCGTAGTTGTGGGACTCCCACTGGGACATGTCAAAATCAGATTCATTGAAGATTCTTTTATATTGGAAAGCCCCAGCCGTGTAGTTGTACGACATGTACTTCGCCGTAGCCGTATCACTGAAGTTGATTAATGCTAGGACTTGTTGGCAGACGTACACGTATCCCAATGTCGAAGAGAACGCATAGTCATTGATGCCATCACTGTTCACGTCATCGAGTACCGTAATCCCGGGATTGGAACCAAAGGAGTAGCCAATGTAATCCATCCCTGAGTTGGCCACATCAGAGTCATAGCCTGGGAAGTAGCGTCCTTTCACGGTGCCATCGAGGGCAAGGATCCAGATGGTGTTGGACAGTCCACCCATGATGATGTCGTCTTCCCCATCCCCATCGACATCACCAACGACAATGTTGTACACATAGCCTGGTTCGTAGTGCTCATTGACCTCCTGAGGCTCCTCAAAGCTCCAGATGAGCTCTCCGGTGTTATCAATCGCCCAGATTATCATATAGTTATCCGCAACAATGGCATCATCAACGTACCCGTCTCCGTCGACGTCTGCTACTTCGATGTCATAAATAGCTGAAAGCGGCTCATCCGCGTACCACAGCTGCGACCCAGCCTCAGAGTAGGCGTACAGCTCCCCAGCTTCACCATAGAGGAGTTCATCAGTGCACCCGTCATTATCAAGGTCAGCGAACTCCACGGAGTAGAAGGTTCCTTTATCCGCTTCTGTCAAGCTCTTCACTGTGCCGTTGGACCCCCAGTAGACACGACCACGACCCGTCGCTCCATCAGCGGTGGCGACCAGTGTCGGTCGGTCGTCGTACTCCTGGATGTCCATTTCGACAATGTAGTCGGTTGCCTCAGTCGCATTCCAGGTGTTCACCCAGGTGTTTGACCCGCTGTTGAAGATGTACGCCTTCATCCCGTGGTCGCTCCCACCGAGTGCACCAGCGATGACCACGTCACCACCTACGCTGTTGTTGTCAAGGTCACCGACTTCGATGCAACGGTAATTCTCCCCGGTATCCCCTGAGGTGTACCATGTTTCACCAGTCGCGTTGATGATCCAGAGCGTTCCAGAGTAATCCAGCGCATAGATTTCATCGGCACCACCATTGGGGTTCCCTACCTCAACCTCAAACACATAGTTGACTGGAGCAATATTATTCCATGCTTGGGTGCCGTTCTGCCAGTACGCAAACACATCACCTTGCTCACCAATCGCCACGTCATTGCGCAGGCCATCCCCGTCGAGGTCAACAGCAACCACAGAGGAGACCGCCCCGAGATCCCCGATGCGTGTGATGGTATTGCTAATAATGCTGTCCTCATCGGAGAAATTGTAGTACGCTGAAAACGTGATGTAGTGATTCACGTAGTCCAAGGTGGGTGCTGAGACTGACAGCTCCGTGTTGTACCGAGTGAAGAAGTGGTACGTGGCATTGGTCCAGAGCACACCATCCGTGAGATTCAGACTCCACCAGTACGTCTCCCCAAACTCACTGAAGTTACTATTTGAAAAACTGATGTCCACAGCTCCACTGCTCGTGTCAATACTCGTATTCGTGTTGAACAACACCCAGGAGCCTGAGGAGTTGGAGTACCAGTACCCAGTCACGGTGTCGTCATCCGCGTCATCCACCGTGATGTTGAGGGTCGGTGGGAGGCTGTACGCGCTGGTGCCATTCGAAGGGGTTTCCCCGGTCTGGGTTGGTGAGCTCTGAATAGTCACCGAGGAGTTCACCCAGTCGGTCGCATTGGCTTGCCCATCATGGGCGCGTACGCTAAACGTCCAGGTTTGACCCTCCTCAGTGTACGCACTCGAAATGTTGTGGACGTTCATCTCCGTGGCTTGGGTGTACCCAAAGCTCGTGTTGAAGGCGTATAACCCTGTGTTCCCAAAGGTGACGTAGAGGTAGGTGTCATTCCCCCAGAGATGGTACGGCATGGGGGGTGGTGCTGTTCCTGTGCCGTTGCTCTCAACAGTGGTGAACGTTGATCCATCAAAGGTTAAGATGTAGAAGACGGTGTTATCCGCTACATAGAGGTAGGTGCCGTCTCCCCAGACGCCCCAGTTTATCGACATCGGTAGAAAGCTCAGATTGGTAAAGCTCGATCCATCAAAGCTATAGACGTACAGACCAGAGGTATAGCTTGTGACGTAGAGGTAGGTGCCATCACCCCAGATAAATTGCTCGTTTCCTCCTCCATCGACAGAACCGACATTGGTAAAACTCGTGCCATCGAAGGTGTAGGCACGTACTCCACCTGAAGTCGCTGCAAGGTACAGGTAGGTGCCATCACCCCACACACTCAACGCATCATCGTCTTCAAGGACTTCACTGACATATGTAAAACTGCTGCCATCAAAGGTATATGCTATCAGTGCAGCACGATAGTTCACAACGTAGATATAGGTGCCATCACCCCAGACATCTCGTGGAGAGCCTCCAGTATCAACAGAACCAACATTTGAAAAACTTGCTCCATCAAAGGTGTACGCACGCAGGCCATCATTATCATTTGCTAAATAAATATAGGTGCCATCGCACCAGACATTATACGCAGTCCCTCCATTATCGATATGGCCTTCGTTGGTTAAATCTGATCCGTTAAAGGTATAGGCACGTAAACCATCATCATAGTTCGCTAAATAGAGATAAGATCCATTGCCGGTGATGCCGTACGCTGTTCCGCCATCATCAATGTTATCAACCTTGGTGATGTCGTAGGCCCCAATCGAGCCAGTGTAATTCAACTCACCATCTTTGTACCACCGGTAGTAGTAGATGAGGTTGTCACCATCAGCATCCGTGCCATTGACCCATCCATGGAGGGTATCTGTTGAGTAGGCTGGATCTGGTGAGATGCGTGAGATGGGAACAGGGATGCTATTATTTGGTTTGGCAAACGAATAGACATACGTCGTACTCCAGAGGTTCTCCGTGGCGTTGTAGGACCAGGCTTGGTAGTAGTAGAGGGTGTGTGCTGAAAGACTCGTATGGTCATAGCTCTCCGCTGACCCATTGTAAATCTGCGTGCCCTCGCCTCGCTTCCACGTCTCTGTACTGTTCCATTCTACGAGGGTTGTATCCGCATCACTCTCCTTGGTCCAGGTGAGGTTGATTTGCGTGGTGTTGTACGTGTACGCTTTCAAGTCAGCAGGAGGATCGATAAGTTGGGAGGTGAAATGGTACGTCTCATTCTCCCAGGGGGACCCGGTGACATTCACCGACCAGTAGTAGGTGTGGTTATACAGGCTCACCCAGCTGGTATTCGTAAATGAAAACGTACCATTGGTCTCTTCTTCGGTACTGTTAAACGTCACCCAAGTTCCACTCGCATTCGTCCGAAGGTAGATATCCATCGCGTTACAATCAGTAACAGTGATGTTAAACCAGCTAGGAGACAGTGACACATCAGAAGAACCATTTGATGGGACTGGTGAGCTTTGAAAGGGACCCGTCGTATAGAAGTAATAGGTGGCATTGCTCCATAAATCCGTGTCATCACTCACATTGGCAGACCACCAGTACTTCGTACTGGTCGCCGTCACCCAGGAGGTGTTGGTGAAACTAATGGTCCCAACAGAGCCCGTGGTTTCGTTGAACTTCACCCAGGAGCCACTCGCATTCGTCCATAATGCGACCGTGACTTCATCAGAATCCTCATCACTCACGGTGACGTTGAAGTACGACGGAGGGGTGTCGATGCAGCTGCTGCCATTCCCAGGCACAGGGTTACTCTGCTCCGGTGGATTCGACGGTACTTCATAGGTAACCCGTACCTCAACCTTAGCACAGTATACGGCTGTTTCAGCACCAAAACTGGCTTCGATATCACAGTCAAGAGCAGTAATATCAGCCCACTCCCAGCCACCCCCACTGATTGGTCCACTCTCATCATTGGTGATGTCTTGGTACGCTGACCATGCCGGTTCTACAAGAGGAGCTTCAATGAAATAATTATCCCCATCGGTACTCCCACCAAAGACAGGGCGAATGATGATTTGTCCTGGCTCACCATCTGACTCAGAATACGAGTAGACACGCAACTCGACCGTGGTAATCGAGCCGCTCCCTCCACCAGGGTAGGTATTGCCAGTGCAAAGTTCAACATCCCGATCACTCGTTGTTGATGCAAAGTTTTCTTCCTCGCCACCAACCATGTTTTCAGGGGAACCAGACCAGGCTTCCTTAGTGTTATAGCTATTAAAGTAGTAACTCACAGTACCCAGTGTGGTGTACACTGGTTGCTGTTCTGGGAGCCTTCCTTGCCCCCACCAGGAGTAATCGAACGGCTCCATAGTTTTCCTATTGGCCACCGCAGTAAAGAGGTCAACCCGGGCGATATCCAATGCAAGACTCTCATTATAGACGTAATGAATGGGTACACCGGTGCTTCGTAAACGATACCGGAGCTGCTCAGGAGACAACGCCTGCTGCTCTAGCACCAACGCAGCACCACCAGTCACAAATGGGGCACTCATCGACGTGCCACTTCTCGTCCCCAGAGGCGTCGTAATGTCAACACCAGGGGCGAACAGATCAAGGGTCGGATGCACATTTGAAAAGGAGGCGATGCCATCAGCATCATTGGTAGCACCCACCGAGCAGACCAGTGAGCCACACGCAGGAGACACAAGCGAGGTACTACCGCTGTTGCCTGCAGCGGCCACCACAAAAACCCCTTGCTCAACAGCTTCAATACACAGCTGAGTCACGGGATCCTCATCACAGAACCCATCGCACCCGGCCGTCGACCCTATACTGAAATGAATGATGTCAGGCTGCTGTGCAATACAGTACTGCAGTCCTTCGAGGACATCGGAGGCGTACCCCTGCCCATACTCATCGAGCACCTTTGCGACAATCAACGTGGCATTCGGTGCAATCCGATGAATCACCGAGGCGACAGCCGTCCCATGGCCATTCTCATCAAAGGGACTGTTCTGGTGGTAATCATCAAACGCATCAGGGTCATCATTCACAAAATCATACCCGTAGGCATAGGGGACAACCGCGGGATCAACACCTGTATCAAGGATGCAAATCGTCACACCCTCACCCGTGTACCCAAACCGTTCAAAGGTCTCAGAGAATCCAATCAAGGAAAGACTCTCATTCAGAAGCACAGAGAACGGCTCATCCTCTGTTACATCGATGATTCCTGTGTGTGTTTTCATCGTCTCGTACACTGCTGCGTCGAGATCTCCAGCAACCATCTTTTCAGAGGAGAGTGCGGCAGTGGGTTGAAACCCAGCAGCACGCAGCGATGCCACCTGCTGCTCGAAATCACAGTCCTCATCAAACGACAGGACTACACGGACCGTCTCACCAGCAGCAATCGCGTCTGTGATGTCAGCAGGTAACTCGAACGCAGAAGGCTCCTCAGTGTTCAGGAACCGAGACCCAAGGTGAAACAGTGACGAAAACGAATCCCACGCCCGCCACAGCAGCAGACTCCAATGTGTCGTCGCCTCATAATCCAGTGACGAGTCATCAAAGACAAGGTAGCTGATCCGCCCTGCCATAGGACCGCTGTACGCTTCTGTGGTGAGTAACTGCAAGTCAAGAGCCACTGCTTCCCCATGGATTGGAATCGGAGAGGTATAGCCTACCAACGGCAGCTCCTGCAGCGTCTGTGGTAATATGCTCCGGTGCTGTTCAACAAGGTGCTCTTGTGTCGTGTGTGGCGAACCAGACGTGTAGGATCCCGCAAACACCGAGACTCCCTTCAGCGTGATGTCCTGCAACACGACCCCGGGGGAGTACAACACTGCAAACACCATCTCACCAGCACCAGAAAGAGTACGGGAGACAGAAAACCGTTGACCGGGGACAAGGCGTACCTGCTCATCATGTTTATCACAGATCTGAACCTCAGAAACCCGCTGTGAGAGGAGTGACACTGGTGGGTCCTGCACCCAACCCTCCACGGTAATACTGGTCGGCGTCAGACTGCTCTGGTTCCCAAAATTGATGTACCCTGTGCCATCACTGAAGTGATCACTGCCATCCATCTGCGCCAGGCCGCCAGACGACCCCTGTGTCACAGTTCCACCGACTGTTCCGTTGTTGCCATTCGAGGTGGAATCGTAATGGGTACCAGAAGACTCTGACAGATGCTGTACCATCATGTAGTCATCATTCCAGGTGCCAACGACATCCTCCTGATCCACACAGTCAGGGTTCCCATAGTACATGTATAAGATGGTATCCTTGTACGTGTACAACGTCGTGACATTCACCCAGGCGACTAGCTTCCCCGTGTCACCGTTGAAGTACTCCAGCTCATGGGCGTACTGGGTTAAATTCCACTCGTCGACAAACACGATGTCGCCCCCGTCCTCCTGGGCTGACGCAGCCAGGTCTGCATCAGCGCTCTCGTACAACAACACCGGGAAGTTCGACTGTTCAGCAGCGACCATGTCCTTGTCTATGGTAATCATCTTACAGTACGACCAGTTGCAATCCCACCAGCCCATTGGTTCGCCGACCTCAAAATCATAGGCTGGTTTTGTCGTCAGATACTGGGTTGTGTACAGAAACGTCGTCTGAATGCTGCCCAGCAACACCAAAATCGTAATGCCGACGGCAAGGACCATCATCTTCTTCTTCACAGCAACCCCTCCGTGCCGGTCTGCGGCAGCTTCTTCATCAGAATGGTACCCTGCTCCAGTGGAGTAATCTCCAGGAGATCACCATGCTTGATGCCGTAGGCTTCCACGATTTGACTGGGGATCGTCACCACGATGCTGTTGCCTTCCACCCGAATCTTCCGTGTCAACGGCATGGACTACCACGCATACGCAGAGCGATAGCACACTCCACTGGTGCCTATTTCCTTTAAAAACGCATAGTTATGAACGAGTTGCATCCTCTTTAGATCACCCCTCACGAATGTATATAGAAACAGTGATTATCATATATATTTTGTGTTTTTCTCTTCATCTTATTACGAAGACTTTATAGTAAAAAAGAAAAAAAAGCCAAAAAAAGTGGGTTTTCAGAGAAGAGTATATAAACAAGGAAGGACAAATAAGAGAGGGGAAGGAAAACAATGGATGAACCTATGAAAAAAAGAATGGAAGGCAGCCCCCCGGACGCTGATTTTGGGTTGATGCTCTGGAAGCTGGAGTCCCTTCAAGAGTTTCTACCGTGCTATCAATCTCTTATGAAGAAACACCACGACTAACACCACACAACCTTTTTTTTTTATTTTCTCAAAAAAAAAAAGTAAATAAAAAGAAAAAGAAAAAAAAGTGGGGAGAGGTAGGTTCTGTGTTTATGCGACGTTCAGAACGAAGAACAACAGAACCATACCACTAGCTGTCTTTTCTGCAGAGGAGTCTACGCAGGTCGCAGTCACCGTAATAGTGGATTGTAGCCCGAACCCGAGCACAAAGGCTTTCACGGTCGCGGTCTCACCAGGTGCGATGGTTTCAACCTGCCCTGAGGTGGTCTTACCGATGAGTAAAAACCCACCATCAACCGCTATGCTCCAGTTGACGAGATCAGCGGGAACCGTGCCGTTGTTCTTGATCACCGCGGTAATCCCTAATCCTCCCGTGATGGAGTCAATGACGAGTTCAGGTGCTGCTGGTGGCTCGGTAATACCGACAGTCAACGCCGGTGACCAGCCACTCTCGGCACCATAGGTGTCCTTTGCTTTGACTTTGACGTCATAGGTCCCAACAGCAGTCCAGATGTGTGATGCACTGGGGGTGCTGAGCCAACTACTGTTGGTGCCGTCGTCCCAGTCAAAGCAATAGGAGACCGTGTCACCATTCGGATCAGTCACCGGGTTGGTCGTGTATGTGTATTGTACTCCGGTGTACCCGCTGGTCGGGCCAGTGGGCTGATCTGGTGTTGCAGGAGGTTGATTCGGGTTGTTGAAAATCTCAAACACCGCATCGGAGACATCAGAGGCGTTGTTGAGGAATTCATCAGCCGCGTAGATCTTGATGAGACAGTCGGTGCTGTCAGCAACGGTGGTGGTGTTCCATGTGTACGACCCGGTGTTGCTCAGGCCAGAGGCGATGGTCTGCCAGCTGGCACCAGCATCCCCGCTGAATTCTATCATAATATCAGTGTTGGAAGCAGCACTCATGTCATCAGTGGCAGTCCACAGGATGGCGATCTCCCCGGAGACAACCTCACCGCCGTTCGGATAGTCAACAGTCACGGTTGGTGCTGTGGTGTCGATGACGCCGCCAGGGTACACCCAGGGGTGGTTGTCGATGTTGTTCCCCGTGGCATTCACCAGGTACGGTGTGGTCCATGTGCCGGTCACTGGGTCTATCTGTGCAGTCGGGTATTTGCTCCGGTAGTCACACCAGTAGTTCCCAGTCACGCCATCATCCCAGACGTTGTTGGTCGCAGGCGCTGATGCGGTGACCGGTTTGACGATATTGATGAAATTGTTATGGTAAAACGTGTTGTACCGGCTCGCCCCAAGATTAATGCCAATCGAGCTGTCCTGGAAGGTGCACTCTGTCACCGTCGAGTTGTAGTAAGTATTGAACATCAGGGCTTTATTGGTAAGCATGGTAAACGTACACTGGGAGAGCGTCGAATGGGAACCCCCTTGTAGGAGGAGACCCGTGTTTCCATTGCGAATGGTGAGGTTGGCAAGAGTGACGTAGCTGACGGCATTGCCGTTTAACACGTATTGTGGGGTTGCTCCTCCATCGATGATGCAGGTCGCCTGGTTCTCCCCGATGATATGCACTTGGCTGGGGAGGGCGGCCATCGAGATGTTATACTGTCCCTCATGGACAAGAATGGTGCCAGCAGTGTCGACGATGAACAGGGCATCTTGCAGGTACCTTACGGGGTAAGCTTCTGTTCCTAACCATGGGCCAGCAACGTTGCTGTCATCGAGGTGTACGGTGCTGAGCTTTGATTCAAAGACTAAAATCGGGTAGGACGCAGACCGGATGCTGTTCCCTGAGGTGTCTTTTGCAAAGACGGTGAACTGGTAGGTGCCTGAGACAGGAACACTCATGAGGAAGTAGTAGTAGTTGTTTCCCCCTGATGGAAACATCGTGTCGTTGATCGGAGTAAACCCAGCAGGTCCTTCCAGGCACAGGCGTACGTCTGCCACTGCGACGTTGTCGGTGACTGTACACTGCCAGTAGAAGTAGGTGATCTGGGTGCGTACACCGATGTGAGGTTCATAGGTGATGTTACTGATCACCGGCGGTGTCGTATCGTCAGCAGAGACGATGACAGAGACGGGTAGCAGTAACAGGACGGCGAGAAAAAGCGCCGCACTAGCCTTTCGAGTACTCTTTGCGGTTTGAGTCTTCATATGTGTGTTTCCCCCAAATTTTTATACGTTTGTTCTTTCCTTTACATTCATAATTTCATTTATGAATTATATTTAATCTAAAATATGAAAGAAAATATAAATAGTTTATTTGAAAATTTTTTACAAAAAATTCCCCTGTTTTTACACTAATATACTATTTCTTGTATATTAATATGAGCTCCCTTTGCGTACCCGGTGCTGATATGAGGTGGTGAACTCACCAAGGGATCTTCAGACGCCTAGGACGAGTTTAAAGAGCAGCCAGCTGACGAACACCATGATGAAGATGTGCTTCACACTGGAGGAGAACTTCCCATCTTCAAAGACGCCGGCAACTAACGCAGAGCCAAAGGATTGGATGAGACACGCGAGGTAGAAGACGTTGGTGATATCTGCTTGTGACGTGCCTCCACTGCCTCCCATGATGCCCTGCATGCCTTCTGAGCCTTCTGTACCAACCATCGCAGGGATAAAACTCTTCAGCAGGATGATTACAATGGCTAAGAACACGAACATCCCGACGTAAATCACCACGACATAGGACTGCATGTTCGTTCGTCGCTCCGCTTCCAGCATCTTGATTTCCCGAGCATCGTTAGCTGCGACATCAAGCACATCAGCGACGTTCCCCCCACTGTTACTCGCTTCTATAATCAGGGAAATCGTCCGACGAATCGACTTGGTGTTCACCCGCATCGCAAACGACCGCAACGCGTCGGTGACACTGCCACCCCAAGAGACCTGCTGGGAGATCTTCTGAATCTCTGGTGTGAGAATCCCGTAATTCCCCCGGGATGCAAAGAGGATCGCCTTGGTAAAGGTCATCCCCGCACGACGTGACTCTGCTAAATCACGCACGAAGTCAGGGAAAATGTCATCGATGTGAGCAATGCGGCGGACCCGCATCCACTCGTACATACCAAACACGCCAGTTCCCGAGAGCAGGGCAAAGACAAAGTAATCGAAGTAGCTGCCAAACCCAAGGATCCCTAGCAACGACAACACAGCCAGGATCATGAACACCGTCACCAAGATGATAGTGACGATGTACACGATGAGACGAGTCATCTGCCCCGTGAGCATGAGGTTTTGTACAAACCCTGGCTTTTTGGTTTTTGGTTTTGGTTCTTTCTTCTGAAACATGCTTACGCCTCCTGGGAGATGATACGTATCACGAACGCAAACCCTATGTGGATGAGGGGAACAACAACGAGGATTAAAATGTGCAGAAACCCTCCGTTCCATGACCCGCTGATGATCATCATCAGTGGAATCACTATCAGTAACAAGAGCACACCAGCAACTGCCGCAGTCACATAGCTCTCCGCCATGATCCCCAGCGTCTCCATCATCTGCTTCTGCGTATTGCGGTTCTCCCAGAGGTACTGATTCGCCTTGTGCATGAAGTAGGTCTTCAGGGAGCCACCAGAGGTCACTGTCACGACCATCCCTTGAAGGAACTCTTTGTATTTCTCAGAGGGGGTACGGGCGATATTCATCTTAATCGCACTGATGATATCTAGCCCAAGGAGATTCACGTCACGGTAAATCCATGCGGCTTCATCCTGTATCGCCCCGTAGATCTCCTGCTTAGACAGACTTTTAAAGATCTCGGTGGGCGTGACACCAGCTGAGGCCATGGCTGAGATGAAGTTAATCGCATACGCAAGGTTTAAGTCGATTTTTTTCCGTCGTGAGCTCGCCTTGCTCTTTGGCGCGGAGAACAACACAACATACGTGACGACCCCTAGTAAAGCAGGGAGAATCAGCAGGAACACGATGAGCCCAACCGCAACATCAACACGCAGTAGGATCAAGAGGAGGACGAGCAGGATGCTAATGGCAACGAAAGAAGCAAGCAGGACTAGAATGCTGCTCAGGAGGATGTACGAGAGGTACGCACCAGCGCGTATCTCCATGTGCGCGGATTGTAGTGCTTCCTGCAAATGTTGTGTTGCTCGCTTTTCACCAAACGCACCAAACCATCGATAGCTTGTCTTTTGATACTTAGTGAGTGTTATGGGCATCCCTCCTAAATAAACCAAATTTTTTCTTTGCATCTGAGGACAAACCAGAAGGATGTGCTGCCTTCTGAGCAGAACTGTGAGAGGATTTTTCGGCAGGCATCTTTTCAGCTACTGGGAGATGAACCTCTTGAGGTGGTACTGGTGTCGACGAGGGGAGCACCCCATGGCCGTTGCGTATTTTCTCCATGAGATCCATAGGGGTCTCAACGTACGAAGCGACCATGCGGGCAACGTCTTTAAACGCTCGTACATTGTTGTCCTTCATCCACTCAAGGATCTCGACACGTCGTCTGAGTTCCTGCATCATATCCTCTTTATTCATCCCATGCTGCGTCCGAATCCGCTCCAGGATGTAGCTTTTCCCGGAGTACATGAAATCATCATGGACAGGATCCCAGCGGAACACTTCATTGGTGAGAATCTCCTTAGTCATGGGATCGATATCAATAATTTCCACAATCTGCTTACAGCGGCGAACCCGCTGATCACCCAGCTCAGCCTGTACCTGAATAGTGACAATGTCTAATGATTGCAGCATCACCCGTGGGATATCAATGGGTTTTCCCTCCAGCCGATGAATCAGGGATTGCGCGGAGTCCGCATGCACCGTGGAGTACGTGGTGTGACCAGTAGCCAT
>JAFGML010000021.1 GCA_016927555.1 Thermoplasmatota archaeon | reverse complement strand
TCGTAGAAGATGATCTCAAACTCCATGCCTGCCGGGTTTCCTTGGGTCCATCCGGCACTGTAAATCAGGGTGAGACCCCAGAATTCGATGTCCCCAATGGACTCGGTGAGCGCCCAGAAGTCATCCTGGCAGACGTACCCAGCACCAGCGGCGCTAGTCCGGAACGTCCAGGACTCCGTGGGTGTGAACGGCCGCTGGTGGAAGATGATGTCTCCTTCATCCCTGAGGTACGGGTAGGTCGGCTCAGTGATCTCAATGACACCAGTGTCGTGGATGTAGGTCAAGGAAAACAAATTGATGAGTTGGTTGTTTGTCAGGTCCCCATCACCCGTGATGGTTGCGGTGCAGAAAGCTCGGTAATCAATGGTTGTTCTCGTGATGTCCGAAGGCGTCCAATCTGGGAACGTCACATCACTGCTTTCACCCACAACAAGGGTATGGATGGTAGACTGGTTATACTCAGTAACCCAGTTGTTGATCCCTACAGTGACATCATCGATGTACCACCCTGGGTAAAACACGGAGCTGTCTGCTCCAAACTCAAAGCGGAACATCACAGATTGTCCAGCATAGCTGGCAAGATCAACTTCCTCAAACTCCCAATATTTCTGGTTATGACCGGTGAAGATGGGTTGTCCGTTAAGTGGGTTGGCGGTGTTACCTGTACCTGTGTACCCACCCAGTGGTGTGATGAGCGTCCAGGTTGCCCCGTTATCCGTGGAGATCTTGACATTCCCACCATCGTAGGATGCCTCAGTGTCATACCAGTGCCAGAAGCTGATGTACGGGCTTCCTGCTGGTAAGGTCACCGTAGGGGTGTCAAGGTAGACGTGACATTGCGGGTAGTTCCCTGCAAGCACAGTTGCCCAGAGTTTTACACCAGAGTGAGCAGCGCCAGGACCAGAGGTCGGTGTACCCCACTCCCAGACGGTACCACCTGATGCTATGTATCCACCGTTGGTCGCCTCGAAGTCCTCAGCAGTTCCGATGACTTCTTTCTTCTCGATGACCATGGTGGTTGTCACGCTGGCTTCGTCGTACTGGCCGATGTTCGAGACTGTTGCTTCGGGGGTAATAACCGTTGCGTACCCTGTGACTGGTGCAATGATAGCATCGACTGCAACATCGTGGTAGAAACCATAGTGAATCCCAACAAGAGCGGTGAGAAGGTCGTTGGCAGGGTTGACATCAGATGAGAGATTGGTTTTCACCCAGATGTCGTACGGGATGGTGATGTCCTCCTGGTTGTGCCACGCAGCTGGTAACCAGGTGGGGAACTCGACTTGGATGCTTTCTCCTACGTCGAGGTCCACAAGCACAGTTTGATCATACTCTGAGACGATCATTTTTTCTCCAATCAGAATATCGTCTATGTACCACCCGGCATAGTTGACAACGGAGGTCGCGAACATCTCAAATTTAATTTCAACACTAGACAGGCCAGAGTAGCTGGATAAGTCAACCTCTCGGAGTCGCCATTCAGGGTTCTGGTAGTCCCAGCTGGGGCCCCAGACAAGATTTCCGTTGACTCGGAGTTGGCAATAGTCCCAGTCTCCGAAGGTCTGCTCCCAACTGCGCCAGGAGATTGATGGAGCTGTTAACTGCGAGAAGTTGAAGGTTTGTGAGAGGTAACTAAACCCATTTGCGTTTGTGTATGGCGCATAGATGATTGTTCCCCATAACCCTGTTCCTGAGTACGCAGCTAGTGGTGGTTTCTCGCTGGTCGGATAGGCTCCATAGACGTAGTTACTCACGTCGTAGGTATTCGTCCATTCAAAATCACCGATGTACGGAGCCCAGGACGCTGTTGGTACCCATCCACCGTTATCGCTCTCAAAGTTGAAGAAGTATCCGCCAGGGGCTGCAACGGTGTACCCGATCTGAAATTGTACCGGGACATCAACGAGATCAGTGGTGCCGAAGTTTTCCACGGTGGCTTTTGGAGTCACTGCGCCAGTCGCCATGCCGCTTTCTGGGGCATCGATGCTAACGACCCCAACGTCATCTGCGAACATGCCGTCCGCCGCACCAGTTGAGGACGATAGCCCCTGCGGAGAAACGGAAGCATGAGCATAGTGTTCATGGAGTTCCTGTATGCTCAATGTGTGTGATGGTTGTGTGACGAATGGAGCTGCATGCACACTGCCTATCAGGAGAAGGGCAGTGATACAGAGCGCTACCATTGTAGTTTTCACTAGCGTTCTATCATTTCCTTTCATGTTGTTCTTCATAATTACCTCGCCTTACCACATCAGATACAGACGTATGCTATTAACTTTTCGTTCCTGTGTTAATATAATAGTTCATAGATATTATAAGGTGACTTACAACACAACTTCTCATAAAATTTCATCTAACTATCACTATCGCGTACTCCTCATCAAACTATATAATAAAAATAGCTCATATCCAAGAACAATGAATCGTCCCCACATCATCGATGGTCGGTGTCTGTCGTGTGGTAAGAAATGTTAAATTTTTCCGAATTCTTTCTTTCGCTCTTTGGTGTCTTTCCCTGTCGCATCAAAGAGAAACTGATTCCATTTCTTGATGATAGCATAATCACTGCAGACCGTCTTTGGGGGAACGATGTCAATAATCAAGGAGTTTTTCTCCACTTTCATAGTCACTGCGCCGATTCCTTCGACAGAAAACTGTATGCCTTGACTGATATCCCCTTGTGCCCCAAAGTACTCTGAGAGGAGCGTGTTGAAATCCGGGTTGTGACCCCGTTTAATTTTATATTCTCTCATGAATACCGGTATGGAGCACCACAATTTTAACGTTTTGTTCTTTTCGGTGTGTGCGTTCCGTACTCGTTGAAATGCAGGACGTCGGTCAAGGGGCGCTTGGGAACGTGGAGCGCCTCGTAATCATCACGCCAGTACTTCACCACATCAGCTCGCTCTTCAACGACGGGGTGCTCAGCCTTAAACCCCAGGGCGATCACTGAGTCAACAATACGCGATGTAGGGACCGCGAGGAGCTCTTGGATCTTCTGCTTATTGATGTTGCAGAGCATGCAGCTACCCAAGCCATCTGCTTCTGCGGTGAGCATGATGTTTCCTGCAGCTAATCCGACGTCCCGTTGATAGTAGGGATTCTTCGTCTCTCTCACGAGTATCACAATATAGGCGGTTGGTCGCTTCTGGTCTTCAGGCGTCCACTTCGGCTGCAGGTACGCAGCCCATGAGAGCGTTTCAAAGAGGGAGGCACACACAACGGGATCGGTCACCACGATGTATTCAAGAGGCTGGAGATTCCCACCTGAGGGGGCGACCCTGGCGGCGTTGACACACCGTTGTAAGACGTCAAGGGCGATCGGCTGCTGGGTGAACCGACGGATGGACCGACGAGAACATATCGCATCATAGACATTCATACTATCACACTGATTCGACAACACATCAACCTTCTTTTAAGGTATCGGAAAACACTTAAAACATCACTGCGTTTCTCTGCTCATTGTATGGTAAAAAAACCACGCATGGCCAGAAGCTTAGCCCGCACCGCACCAAAATCTCAAGAGAAACACCTCGTCGAGAACGCAAAAGCATTGCAACAAGATCCCTTTGTCCTGCTCCCTCGGTGTACTGGTGAGAATGAGAAATACTTCCAGAAACTCCGCAAACAACTGTCGAAAGTCCATCGCTTCAGTCACGATGCAGCGAAGCTTGAAAAGCTTGCCCACAAGAGAGGACTCGATGGTGCACTCGCAGGCACCCTGCTGCTTGCCTTATCTGAGAAAGCCCCCTACCTTGCTGCATTGTCCTTCCCCACCGGTGACGTGATGTACGCCCAACGGGGGAAAGCAGACAGAGAGAAGCTCATTGCCGTGCAGCACTTCGACGACCCCGTGTTTCGTCTCCGTGGCATCAAGGATATCGTGTTTAAGAAGAACCTCCATGTGTACTCATGGGACGACGGGTACGTCTGCACAGGTACCCAGGCGAACCCGCCACAGGCCTTCATCGAATTCATCACACACCAGGTTGGTTTTCCTGTCAGCCAGGACACCGTGACCTGCCCCCACATCACCGCAGACGTCGCACAAAAGAAAGACTACCACGCCCTCAACTACCTTCGCATCGCATGGACCTCAGCACAGGTCACCATTGCCATCTGTGAGAACTGCGCAAAGACCACACGCAACACCATGTTCACGATTTCAAAGTACCTCATGCACCCGAATCTCTCCGACGATTTCTCCATTGACGTGATCACACCACTCAGGTGCCACCAGGACGCGGTGGACACCTCACGGACCACTGATCTCCAGAGGTACCTCGCAGGGCAGCTCACTGACTACGAGCTCATCAAGCACCGTGCAAGAGACCATGAGGCGCAGGTGAAGCAATTAGAGGAACGACTCTTTGTCCTCGACGGCGTCTCCTATGGCACCGAGCCAGCACAGTTCATTGACGCGTTGCACCCAACTCCCTATGAACGCAAAGCCTTGGACTTTTTCCTTGAGCACAGCAACGAACCTGTGATCGTCTCAAAGATCACGCCAAGCAAGCTCATTGAACGATACTGGTGTGAGTATGGGAGAGACTTCCTTGCTACCGTTATCTCGGATCCAGCAATGGTCGACTCGTTCCTGCATCTCGATGAAACACCAGCCAACATCATCACCCTCGCCTTTGAGTACCAACAGCGACAGGAGATCTTATCCCAGCTCCCTGTTTTTCCCAACCTTCCACCCCTCGCCGCCTTTGCAGATACTGTCGCACGCACCTACCGCACTTTTGGTGAACACAAAGCGCTCTCAGAGATCAAGAAGCACCCTGATACACCAAAGGGTAAATCACTCGCCTATGCGTTCCTCTTAGCCTTTGGAAAAGCAGCTGAGGTGAAGTGGAAGTACACCACAGAGGAATCTGAGTACGGGGGCTTCTTACAGCCTCATGCACAAAAACTCTTAGAAGCCTCACCCCAACAGTACGCGACGACCCTTCAAGAGCTGCTCATCGCCTGCGGATCGTCTGAGCGCATCCCCACGTGATCTACTGCGTTTCTTCTTTCTCCTCACTACTGAAGAACTCTTCATCCATCACAGGGCAACTATGATCGTACGTGACAAGGAATCGTGCAATGGACATTTCTTCACCTCATCGCTTGTCTCTAACTGTTCGAATCATCTCTTTCCCAAAATCAGTAATCCCGTACAACCGCACCTTATTCCCACAGTCCCTCTCCTGCACAATATCAAGGTGCAGCAGAGATTCGTCTTCCTTATAGCGCTCTTCCATGCCTCGTAACGCACCAATGACATTCGATGGTGTCGTACGGACATGGTACGCAATCTCTGCGGTGTAACTATAATTCGGACTGATCTCAAACAGGTACTCCGCAATTTTCTTACGAACGTTACTCCTCCGCAGCGCTCGAATTGCAAGCGGTCGCTTCAACTCAAGAACTGGCGCTGTGTGATTCTCTTCAAGCATCCCAAACCACCGTCAACAACAGATACAGATATCAGTTAATAAACCATGTTCGTATGTAATGAATCCGGTAAATCTCCCGCTACATAGTCATGTACATATCCCTGTTTTGTTTTATCAACAAAGAGCTCCTGACCCGTAAGAAGAATAACGTTATTTTTTTTTAAAACAAAAATGCAAGATAGCGGTTTATTTCTTCTCGTTGTACTGGGTTGTGCAGAGAACAGAAAATTTCTTATGTTTCTGGATGAGATGGCAGATACGACAGGTTTCAACAACAGATGCAGTGTCATCACCGTTCATAATTCGCTTAACGGAAATGACCAGTTCCTGAATGATGGTCTTGTCAAACAGGTCTTGTGTCCCTCGTTTATGTGAGAGGTACTGACAGACTGCAGCGGGTGTGATACCAAGTTTCTCTGCGACCTGACGTTGGTTGAGACCAAATTCTTTGATCATGATTATTGCGAGTTCTTTTCGGATGGCAGGAAGGCCGTTCCACATCATGACTTCGCAGGGTGTTCGCTGCATAGTAGGATAACCAGTTTTCACTATATATAAATAACGATTGTTAAGACTTGGATGTATTGTTCACTGGAACGTACATCCCTTCGTCTCTGTGAAAATGACTTTATAGGTGATTGTTGTTCATATGCTGGTGGTACGATGGTCGACATCAGCACAACCATTGGGTCGCTACGAATAAAAAATCCAACCATGCTGGCATCAGGCATCATGGACGAAGATGCTGGCAGTATGCACCGGATGATCCGGAGCGGTGCTGGCGCTATCGTGACCAAATCCATTGGACTGCACGCGCGAGAGGGCTACCCAAACCCCACAGTCCTTGAGCTTGAGTATGGACTCCTCAACGCCATGGGACTCCCCAACCCAGGGATAGATGCCTATGAGGACGAACTTCAACTTTTAAAGAAATCACGTGTCCCTATCATTGGAAGTATCTACGGGGCGACACCAGACGAATTTGCCCGTCTTGCAGACACAATGCAACACTGCGGTGCCGCCGCAGTCGAACTCAACGTCAGTTGCCCCCATGCCAAGCACTACGGCATGGAAGTCGGCTGTGATACTCAACTACTCTACAAAATTGTTACAGCGGTCACCGAGCAAGTGACCATCCCCGTGTTTGTGAAAATCTCACCGAATGTGACGAACATCGTTGAGATCGCCTCTGCCGCTGAACAAGGAAACGCTGATGCTATTGTGGCCATCAACACCGTCAAAGCCATGAAAATCGACCTAGAGACCAGACAGCCGATTCTTGCCAACAAGACCGGTGGGTACTCCGGCAGAGCCATCAAACCCATCGGCGTCCGCTGCATCTACGACCTTGCGCAACACATCAAATTGCCCCTCATCGGTGTTGGTGGTATCACCACGGGTCAGGATGCGGTAGAATACTTCATGGCTGGAGCCTCTGCAGTGCAACTCGGCTCAGCGGTGTACTACCGCGGCCCTGACGTGTTCAGAGCGGTCTGCACAGAACTCAAAGACTGGATGTCTGCCCATGGCTACACCAACGTCTCACAACTCGTAGGAGCTGCCCTCCCATGAACATTCCCATTATTACTCCGATCCAATCGACGACACTTGAAACCAAAGACGTCAAAACCATCACCTTTGCACACCCTGCACCCGTCATCCCTGGTCAGTTCTACATGATCTGGATACCTGGTGTCGACGAGATACCGATGAGCGTCTCACGTATCACCCTGAAAACGAAAGCGATCACCTTTCGCGACGTGGGAGACGCAACACACCAACTGTTTCAACTGAACGCAGGAAGCCACATCGGCATCCGAGGCCCCTACGGCAACGGTTTTACCATCGCAGGAAAGCATCTGTTGTTTGTCGGCGGTGGCACCGGGATAGCGATGCTGGCACCAGCCATTGAACACGCACGGAAACAAAAAGTTAAAACAACCGTCATCATTGGCGTGAAAACACACCAGGAACTCTTCTTTGAACAGCACATGAAACGCACAGGAGCTACTGTGTACGTCACCACTGATGATGGATCCTACGGGGAGAAGGGGTTTGCCTCAGACCTCGCAGCAACCGTACTGAAAAAAGAACACATCGATGCCGTGTACACCTGTGGACCAGAGCTCATGATGAAAACCTTACATAAGCTGTGTAAGCACATTCGTTTTCAAGCATCACTGGAGCGGTACATGAAATGTGCTATGGGTCTCTGCGGGCAATGCTGCGTAGGAGACGGCTTACGCGTGTGCGTTGACGGCCCTATTTTCGATGGCACCACCTTACAGAAAATCACTGACTTCGGCAAGTATCACCGGGATGCCGCTGGACGAAAAATCATGTACAAGTAAGTCACCAGCTGTTCTGATGCACCCGTTCAGGATTGTACCGGTCTTCACTGGGTTTCTCCTCAGCGGGGTACCCGAGCGAGATGAGGGCAAACGGGATGATATGGCTAGGGAGGCGCAGCAGCTTGCGCATCCCGGCCACACGGCCTTCCCTGGGGTAAATGCCCAGCCAGCAGGCACCAAGCCCAAGGCCATGCGCTGCAAGCACGATATTCTCAGTTGCAGCAGCACAGTCAATCATCCAGTACCCCTTGAATTTCTCTAGGTGGAGGTCACCACAGACCAGGATCGCCGCATCTGCCTCCTGCAGCATCTTGGCACTGGGATGAAACGTGTGGATGACGTTGAGGTACTTCCGGTCATCAAGAACCACGAAGTGCCAGGGTTGCTGGTTCCCAGCAGAGGGCGCCTGAAACCCAGCGGATAAGAGCTTCTGAAGGAAATCTGACCCTATTGGTTTCTGCTTGTATTTTCTGATACTTCGTCTGGTGAGGATTGCGTCAAACACATCCATAGGACCATCCCACCCTCTCGAATTCGCTTTCTTCTATATAACCCCTAGTACATGTAATTGGTGAAGAAAGAAAAAGAAAACAAGACTCCTCTTTTTTTTCCCTTGGATTACAGAAACGTCATTCGTCCGTCAAATCGCGCAAACACGTAGTGGTTGCCTAAGATGCCCGTGTAATCATTTGGGAGGACGATTTTTTGAAATCCTCGGAGAACTCCTCGTTGGCTGACACCGAAGATATGGGTGCGGTAGTGGACAAGGATGGCTCGGAACTGAACATCTTGACCAGCGTTGGTCAGACTCGGTTTTGTGATAAATCCTCGAAGAAACGTCCAGCCAAGGTCTGTTGGTTGTTCCTCTTGTTCTTGTGGTAGTGCCACTGCTAAACTGGTGGGAATCAGAAGGAGAGCTAATATACCTATGATACCTAAATATTTTACTGTCTTCATATTATACCTCCGTCAAATAAATATACATAGGGGACCAGAATTTAAATGTTTTCCTCATAATAATAATCGTTACATTTGTAACATATTTTTTTGCCTACTCCGGTGCAGTTATTTTACAATTAATATCACCTTAAAAATATTTTTATCATCAGGCGTATCTCAGCAGATTGTAGTAGAACATACAATCTTTTAATATTCCAACGTGTTCCTAGCTCTATGAGAATTGGTCATATCTCTGATATTCATTCTACGCAAGGGACGGATTTCAACCCAAAGATTTTTGACAAGGCAGTTGGGATGCTTAACGGCCTTCACTGTGATTTTGTGTTTGTCTCTGGTGATCTCACCACGGATGGACTGTTGTCCGAATACGAGCTAGCAGCCAAGAAAACCCAGGAAATCACAAGTCGGTTATTTGTGGTGCCGGGGAACCATGATGAGCGGAACCTGGGGTTCAAGTTGTTTCCTGAGTTTTTCGGTGAAACTGATTTTGTTCATACATTACCACAGGTGACATTGATTGGTCTAGCATCCAGCGAGCCTGACAAGGACGACGGGCGTCTAGGACGAGGGCGGTATCGAAAGATCGAAGAATGTGTTACTGCAGGGAAACTTACGATAGTGGGGTTCCATCATCATCTGGTTCCGGTACCTGGCTCAGGGCGAGAAACCAACATTATTGAGGATGCTGGGGAAACCCTGGATTTGATTCTACGCAAAGAAGTCCCACTCGTGTTGATGGGTCATCGTCATGTCCCCTGGGCCGTGAAAATCCATAAGACACTCTTGGTCAACGCAGGCACGTTTTCCTGTAACCGCACCCGGGCGCATTTCGGCAACACGTTTAATGTCATTGACATCGACGACCACCAGATTAAAGTACAAGTGATGAATGTGCGAACCGGGGAGATGAAGACCATGGTGGAGTTTTCTCTCACTGATGGATGCTGTCAGAATCGGTACTACGAACCTGAAAAAAACAAAGTATAACTCACTTTATGCGTAAATAAAAAAAAAAGGGAAAGTACGGGTAGGGAGATGGGGTGGGATGAAGACGTACTTTCCTTAGGAGGAGAGTGTATGCATCTAATCATCCTCTTGTTAGTTTATATCTATTCTGCACATATATTATATAGAGACTAGTCCTCTCCATAGGGGTGGGGATGTGGAACAAGCAGGTGAGCGCCCATGCTTACCTTTCATCTCCTATCTTGAAAAATATGATTGTGATGTCATCATTACTCCCCTGTGTTCGCGCAATTTCCATTAATCGTATACAGGCTGTTTGTGGGTCATGCTCTCGAGCGATGGTAGCAATGTCTCTGTCACGAACAAAATTATGTAGCCCATCTGAACAGAGTAACAAGATCGCGTTCTTGAGTCCTTGGTAATTCACCTCAACACCAATACTTGTATTGATTCCTAGTGCTTGTGTAATCCTATGCTTTTCGGGATGAGTAAATGCTGCCTCCTCAGTAATCACACCGAGATCAACGAGCTGCTCAACCAAGCTATGGTCGTGTGTTCTCCATAGTGTTTCAGTGATGACGTACGCTCTGCTATCTCCGACGTGGGCTATCATTGCTTCCATGGTTTCTACGTTGATGAGTACCGAGGTTAGTGTGGTTGCGCTGGTCTGTGAATGCTTCTGGTTCTCTCGTACTAACGATGTGTTGATGAGGTGAAAACAGTCCTTCAGACCCATCTGTCGTCCTCTAAACAATTGTCGTAGTTCTGAGATTGCATGACTGCTTGCAACATGACCATTCTGCAGACCACCAACGCCGTCAGCGACTGCACACAAGTAGTGATTTTGGTGGGTTTCCACAAGAAAGCAATCCTCATTCCTCGAACGTTTTGTCCCTTTCTCAGAGAGAGTGAAGTACTGGGGAGAAGCAGAATTCTGCATCGTGTTATCCAAATCTCCCGGTGATATAGTTCTGGGTGAGTTCTTCTTTAGGGTTTTCAAAGAGTTGTTTTGTTGATGAAAATTCGATCATCTTGCCGAGGTACATGTACGCAGCGTAATCGCTAATGCGTGCTGCCTGCTGCATGTTATGAGTGACGATGACGACCGTGTAATCTTTTTTTAGCTCTACCATGAGGTCCTCTATTTTTGCAGTCGCTATGGGGTCAAGGGCGGAGCAGGGCTCATCCATGAGGATGACCTCCGGTTCAATAGCTAAGGCACGTGCGATGCAGAGTCGCTGCTGTTGACCTCCCGACAATCCCATAGCTGATTCATGTAATCGATCAACAACTTCCTGCCAAAGCGCTGCTTTCCTCAGGGTTTGTTCGACCAGCGGGTCAAGAATTTTTTTGTCTTTAATTCCTTGCATTTTCGGTCCATATGCGATGTTGTCGTACACACTTTTTGGGAAGGGGTTTGGTTTCTGGAACACCATGCCGATTTTTCTACGTATTGCCACGACGTTTGCATCATCAGCGTAGATATTGTGTCCATCAAGATGTACTTCACCTCTTGTCTTACAGGTATCGATGGTGTCATTCATACGGTTTAAGCAGCGGATGAGTGTGGATTTTCCGCATCCGGAGGGGCCGATGAGTGCGGTTATTTTATGTTCCGGTATCTGTATCGAAACATTGATGAGTGCTTGTTTGTCGCCATACCACAGATTCAGATTGTTGATGGTGATTTTAGGTTTTTTCTTCAGTGCCATAAAAAAATCCTCCTCGCTAGGGGTATGTGATTGTGCTGGTGCTGTTCATGCCAAAATTATCAGTGACACTCAAGGTGATGTTATGGTTCCCTATGAGAAGGCTATCTGGTGCACGGATTTTTCTTCCCGATGTGCTCAGTGGATTTCCATCGACTGTCCATATCCATGATACAATGTAGGCATCTAGTGAAGGATGATCTGAGAGGGAGCCATCCAAGATGATGACTGATTCATAGTCATTACTTGTGCTATTCCACTGTGACTCAGTAATGAGACGGATGATTGCTGTCGGTGGATAGAACGTCTTTGAAAACTCATTGGTTAAACTTGTGTACACCGACAAAGTAATTGCATCATTGCTAAGAATATGCCGAATAAGGAATACACTTGTGCTCGATGCATTGTCTATAGTAAGAAGCACTCGTTCTCGAGATAACACTGTCAAGGGGTAGTATGAATATTTTTCATTCGATGTGTTAAAACTTGTGCTTCCATTATAGATCACGGCACCCTGACTGTCTGTTACACTCTGTAAGACATATTCACCTGTTGTTGAATTGATTTTCCACTCTTCTAGTGTGTAGTCTTGCCTGGTGAGGTGAAAATACCTGAGGTAATTGCCGTTCAGACTCATTGAAATAATGCGTGAGTCATCTGCGTGGAGACTGACGATGCTACAACTAATGTTTTCTAAATGATTTGAGCTGTTGTAGTGGATGGTGGAGATCCTTGTAATGGCTAGCTGTTCGAGATCTCGTTGTAAGGAGGCGTACTGTGCTTCCTGCAGCTCCTTTTGTTTTTGACTGGTGAACACTGCAAACGCTGTTGCTGCTGACACGACAATGACGGTAAGCATTAACGCTCCAATGATAATAGAGACTGCTTGCTCCTCGTAAGTACACTTTCTCATAGGTAGATTTACGTACTTTTTTCCGTATCTTAAAAATGATGTCTATAATGTATGCATGGTATGTATGTCTATATAGAAACTAAGGCGGTCCATAGATTATGTTCAATATCTTTAAGAAATATAGTATTCTTAGCGATAATAAAAAAGAGGATATTGGCTCCTATGGGGATTCCTATTCACATAGCTGGATTAAACGAATTCATACAAGAAATCCCAAATGGGAACATTGTTGTCGTCCAAGGCACGATTGACCCCATTAAGACGATCTTTATTCAAACTGTAGCAGGGCTTGCCGTGAAACACAAAAAAGAGGTTGTGTACATCGCCTCGCGGGCAAAAGAAGAGGTTGTCGCTGAACTGTCGCAGTACACCGATTCAACCAAGTGTCAAATTGTTGAAGAGCGTTCCCATCGCCACTGGAAGGATTTCATCAGGAGAGATGCGGTGCTTATCATCGACTCGTTTTCCTATTTGGTTCTTGACAAGACCTTATCAGAAGTCCGAACCATTGTTGAGGAGCTGGATAGTCTGTGCAAACAACACAACACCATTCTCCTGCTCTCACTGGAGTACGGGATGCTTGATGAGAAAGTCCAGATCACCATAGGTCACCTTGCTGATGGTATTATTCATTTTTTATCCAAAGAGACGACAAAGGGAATCGCACGGTATATTCGGATTTCCAAATGGATGAACCGTGATTCCTTCAATGATAATATTTACTACACCTTTGATGGCAAAAAGATCAGCATCGATCTTCGCGCACGGGTCACGTAGGAAGTGAACAAGCACTATGCAGAAAACAGGATATGAACGCTATGGGTTAAGTAGCAATCCGTTCCGAGATCTCTCCAGTGAGAGTTTGGAGAACGTTGACATCTTCCATGTCGTTCAGCGGGTTGATGAAGATTTAGCTCGAATGCGCGAGGAAGTATTCTACAAGGAAAACAAAGCGGTTGTTGCAGTGCTTGGTGGGCTTGGTGCTGGGAAAACCGAGCGACTGCTGCTGGTGGCAAATGAAGCAAAACGCAACAACGCGTTCTATGTGTTTCAGAACATGACTTTTGAGACCCGCTGGGTCGTCGAAGGCATCCTGCATCTACTCCTTCTTCAAAGCCACCTTGGTTTCTTCACTCGTCTGTTCTCTGCTCCGAAGTGGTACAAGTCGGTTAAAAAGAAACTTAAGAAAGCAGAGAAGCAGTACGATCCTGATAAAGCCGGTAGAATCATCGCTGATGCTTTAAACAATAATGCCCCTTCGTTTCTGTTAATAAATGATTTTCATCACCTTGCACGGGTGGAGGATGCTGAGCGGTTCTTACACACACTGCACGTCATGATTGACCACATTGACCAAGGCGTGATGATTATGATCAGCAGTGATCAGCAGTATTTCGAATCACTCATGGAGCAGCACAAATCCCTGCATGAACGGATAAACCGAAAAATCCAAATCCCACCGCTCAGCGATGAAGAAGCACAGTTGATGATTGCCAAAAGACTCTTAGAGAAACGACTCGTTGATGATGTGGACCCTTTGTACCCGTTCACCCCCGAGGGCGTCGCTTTTCTCAATTTAGATGTGGCTGGCAACCCTCGTCATCTCCTCAAGCTTGCTGATGTTGTCATTGATTACGCTGCAAAGAAGCGTTCCATCATGATTGATGAAGTCGTCGTTGGTGAAGTCCTCTCCATGGTAAAAGAACAGAAAATCACTATTCCGGAGGATGCTGTGGCTCCTGAGTTGGTGTGTGTACCCATACAGAAAATAACGACAACAGCATCGTCTGAACCATCCTCAAATACACAAAAAACTACTATGTCTCATAAAAAAACTTCATCACAAAAGACCAAGGCACCTCGGGCCTCACCAAGAAAATCCTCAGCTGTGAGAAATACAAAGGACGCACAGGTAACCTCTATTCGGCTACCCTCTCCTGCTGTTGAAGTCTCCTGCCCTATGTGTCAGAAGACTTTTACCACAACACTCAATGATACAGAGGGAATACTTCGCTGCCCCTATTGTGATTTCCTAGGAGCAATCACTGAGTAACACCCTGGGTTTAAAAAAAATTCTGTGTACATTTTTACTTTTTTTTAAAGGATGAGAAGTGCGAAGAACACCACTGATATACTAATCAGGACGAGTGAATGAATAAGCCCGTATTTGATTTTTCCATCAACAAGCATCCCCATGAGCGTCCCTGTGCCCAGGGAGTTAATCATCATGAGATGAAGGAACCTGCGTTTCATGGTTTCACTACTCATGCGGATGATCGATGAGCTTGTCTCTGTGGAATCCAAATCAGTGGCACCAAGCAAAGAGAGGTTCAATGACCCCATTGAAGGAAACATCGTGATCAACTGATACAGGATGACAAGTAAGACGGCAAAGGCGATGTAAATCGTGGTGACCTGAGCGGTGAGCTGCCGTCTGCGCTCCTGGTTGATTTTGATAAAGTCATCCATATCCTTTGCGGTTCTGTAAATGACCAGTGAGGTTTCCCCACCGATTTTTGAGGTGTCACCAATCAAAGTCGCATACCGTTTCACCAAATCACTTTTAATAGGACGGACCATGGCTTGCATCACCTCATCAAAGGGTCGACCGAGTTTGATGTTCTCCGCTGCTTTCTTCAGATGGTCTCTGAGGATTCCTTGATTTCCCTTTGCAAGCTCAATGAGTGCTTTGGTGGGGTCAAGACCCCCGCGCATAGCATCTGCCATTTCAAAGAGAAACTGTGCGAACGCTTGCTCGTACCGATTGATAGTGCGTTTTTCAGCTATCGATGATAGTGTGAATGGTCCAAGGGCAATGAGCACTCCGGCAGAAAAGACGTACTCCGGGGAAAACGGGATGTCAGGCAGGTTTCTTGAGGTCCAAGCAAGACCAAAGAGGATGATAAAAAAACCAAGGATGAGGGGAATGTAGAGGGTGATGATTTCTTTTTGTATGGGATGTTGTGCAAAGAACTTTCTGAACGTGAACCTCCGTGTTTTCCTCAGGTATAAAATATAAAAAATGAAGAGGACTGCGCTGATGAGTGCTCCGTAGATGAAAAAGGTGACGATGGTGAAGAGGTCCAGGCTTTCTCCTTGGAGTGTTGGTTGTGTTGTGTCAACGAGAAACACCCAGGTTTTTGTCGCACGGTTCCCTTGTGTATCTGCCACCTCAATAAACACGGAATGATTACCGTCTTGGAGTCTGAGGATCTGCGGAACCTTATACAAAACAGAGGTGTCTGTTATCGAGGTTTCCTCCCACTCTGTGACATCTATTTGATCGACGATGATTCTAACAGTGCTCAGGTCGATGTCTGATTCATCTGCGTACTGAACCATGATTTGTGGTGTTTGGTTACCTATGGTTGTGGCCTCGGCAGGGGAAACACTAATAATCACTGGTGGAGTGGTATCTTCTTGTGCGGTGATGCTGGAGGGAAGACAGAGGAGAAGGAAGAATGCTACACTCAAGGAGATGGTGTGAAAGCGCAACGTTTACTCACCCGCTCTTCGCATACGCCAGAGAGACGATAGCATTCACACCAATGATGACCGCAGGTATGATTAAGTATGAGAGCATGAGCAGTAAGGAGTCAGCGGTGAGTGGTCCTATTGTGGATTGCATCGCATCAAGCAAGAATGCTGCAATCCCAAGAAACAGTACGCCGATGAGGACCAAGCTTGAGTACATCTCGGAGTAGGTCGCCAGTTTCTCTATGAATTCTTTTTGGATATCTCGCTTCAGCTGCAGGGTGATGTCTGCCTTTGAACGTAGGTATGCATCCAGGTCTCCTCCCTGGTGAATCATGTTGCAGAGGTCCCAGAGTGTCTCCCGGAACAGTGGCGAGGGTGTTTCCTTTGCGGTTTCACTCATCGCGGTGATGATGTCTTTTCCTTCCACGTCGATTTTTGATATGATTTTTCTGAATTCTGAGGTCATCGCTGGGTTACCGTGACGCTGTGCCATGTGCCGCATGATTTTAATGGGGGTCAGCCCCGTGCTTGCGAGAATGGACAGCTCGCTGAGGACGAAGGGCAGTTCGTGGTCGATTTGCGATTTCCGTGAGGAGATTTTCGAGTTCATGACGAAGAAGAACATCCCAAGGGTTACTGTCGTAGTCACCGCGGTTAGCGCAAGGGAGTACAAAAGCCACATGTCTATCGTTAGGAGAAAATGAAACAGGAAGCTGAAGACGATGAGTGAAAGAACTGTGATGAGTATGCCTGTGGTCAGCAGTGTTGAGTAGAATACCGATGGTGTGTAACGCATGTTTGCCATTTTGAGTTTTTCAGACAATGCCCCAGTCTTCTCTGTAGTGAACACGTGTTTGCCGAAGAGACGGTAGCTGAACGCTTTGTAGCGTTCCACGAGGAGTGCACTGACTGGTTTTTTCAAAGAAGGCTCTTTCTTCGTACGGCGTTGTTTCATCAGTGGTTACCTCAGGGTTGCTTCAAGGTCCATGGTTGCTTTCAGTGGGTCGACATAGTACATGTTGATGGCTTTGCTGACGTCTTTGTAGTACGTCAGGTTTTTCTTGTTCATGAGTTGCAGGTAGTGTTCTTTTCTGGTGAGCTCCTCCATGATTTTATCGGAGTCTTTCCCTGTGTCTCGAGCGATTTTTTCCACAATGAAGCTTCTGCCGTTGTAGTGGAAGAAGTCACCCTTGGGGTTCCAGTGGAACGCGGTGTTCGTGAGCAGGTTGTTGGTATCAGGGTCGATTTCAAGGACTTCCACTATGTTTTTGACTCGTCTGACGCGTTTGCCGTTGGCGATGACTTGTCCTTGGAAGGCGACCGCGTCAATGCTTTGGAACAAAACACGGGGGATGTTCATCGGTTCGTTTTCCACCCGGTGGAGGAGTTCTTCGATAGACCCAGCATGCACCGTGCTCATTGAGGAGTGGCCAACGGCGATGGCTTGGAAGAGGGTGAAGGCTTCTCTGCCTCGTATTTCCCCAACGATGATGTACTCTGGTCGTTGACGCAGGGCAGCGACAAGTAAATCAAACATATCAATAGACCCAGGCCCGCCGCTTGAGGAGGAGATTCCTGAGATTCCTGATATCCCTGAGATGCCAGACACCCCCATCATTTTCCCATATCCTTTTCGTGCCACTGATTGGATCCAGTTCTGATGGTCGATGTGGATCTCTGGGGTGTCTTCTATGGAGACGATTTTATCCTCTGGTCTGATGAACATGCACAGGGCGTTGAGCAGCGTGGTTTTCCCTGAAGCGGTTCCCCCACTCATCAGAATGGATTTCTTATGTTCGATGAGCTGCCAGAAGTACGCCAGCTGCAGGGTGGAGATTGAGCCGAACCTGAGCAAGTCAATCGGTGAGATCGGGTCATAGCTGAATTTCCGTATCGTGAACGTCGAGCCTTTCCTTGTGACCTCAGAACCTAAGGTGAGGTTGATTCTACTGCCGTCAGCAAGGACTGCATCTAGGATTGGTTGATAGACGCTGATGTGTTTGCCAGAGGTTTGCGCCAGCTTCAGGATGAACTTGTTCAGTTCAAGTTCACTAGGGTAGGTGATGTTGGTCTTCATGGAGCCAAACACACGATGGTACAGGTAGAGGGGTGTTTTTGGCCCATTGCAGCCGATGTCTTCGACGAACAGGTCTTTGATGACTGCGTCGCTTCTACCAAGTCCAAGGAGGTCTTTCTGTAGGTAATACAAGAGAATGGGTCGTCGTTTCTCATCAACAGCAATGTCGTACAAGTCGATGACATCGAGGAATCGTTTCTGTAGGTATGCTTTGAGTTCCTTTGAGACAGTGAAGGTTCCTTCCTCGTCGATGGGAAGGTCTTCTTCATCCATGGTTGCCTCTATTTTTTGTTTGATGAGGTCAAGGTGGTGTACCTCAGCTTCTTTGAGTTTTGGTTCTTTGAGCAGGTAGTGGAATTCCCCAGCTTGTTCGTTGAAGAGGATGTTCACAAAAGCGAAGGGTGGGTTGACAGGATACGTGATGTTGACGGTGCTTTTGTTTCGTTCGAATTCTCTTCTCATGAAGCTGATTTCTTCTTGTTGAATGATTTTTTCTGAGATTTCTTCTTTTGGGAGGAAGTGTTGTTCGAGTGACTCAGCTTTCTTTTTCAGAAGATCTCGGTATTTGGTATCAAGCAGTCGGGTGATTTGTTGCTCAGAGTCGTCTTTTTTCTTGAAGAGATTGCTGAGATGTTCAAAGCGTGGAATACAGAATGCCTCCTTTTGTTGCTCTGGAACCATCTATGAAAACTGTGTGTTAAAAAGATGTTGTATAGAGACACTATACCCTATATAGTTCCAGTTTTTGTATGTAGCCGTGAGTGGTAGTCGTGTCATCTACTCATTCTATTTTTTTTATTTGAATAAGCTTATTAAAAAACCGGTTCGTTGGCGCAAAGTAAGTGCAGAAAAATACTGCATGTGGTTTGGATTTCGTGAACCTGACGGTGTTGGGGGATGCAATCCAAAGTAGAAAAATATTTGGAGGCAAAAAAAATGAACACAAAAACAATAGGAAAAAGGCTAGTGAAGAACGCCCAGGCGGTCTCACCAATCATAGCCACCCTTATGTTGGTCCTCGTTGCTGTTGGATCAGCTGGGGCGTTCTATGTCTGGCAGAGCGGCTGGCAGAGTGACGTTCAAACAAAAACCGGTGGTGCTGGTGAGTTACAAGCAGCAATGACTATTGGTGGAAGTACAACTGTATATCCGTTCACAGCTGTTGCTGCACAGTTTTTCGAAGCACAGAACCCAAACTATAAGATTTCTTTCCAACAGGGTGGAACCGGTGCAGGAGTCACTGCAGTTGGATATGGAACCATTGATATTGGTAGTGCATCATCCAGGTCAGATGTAGAAGCAAAAATGACTTCGTTACCTGATTTGAATCGCGATGGCAAGAAAGATATTGGTATCGATCTTTTTACCACACTGATTGCATATGATGCAGTAGTTATTGCTGTCCCATATGCAAATACTCACGGGTTAACAAGCATCCATGCTATGACTGTTCGAGATGTCTATGCATATAACGGGAGAGAAGGAACTGCAACATGGGACCAATTATCAACAAATTGGAAGAGTAATCAGACCGATGGTGTTAGAGATCGCGACGCAAATGGGTATATTTCATGGGATGAAGTTCCAACAAAAAATATACGTACCGATATGTTTGATAACTGCACAGGTAGTGAAGAAGTAAAGATTTATGACCGATCTGAAGTCTCAGGTACAGAGGAAACCTTCTGTTCTATGATCAACGAAGGAAAAGTCGATCTTGAATCACGAGGCATCGCTGCCATCCATGCAACTGGTAACGCTGAGCTTATACAGGCGATATCAAAGGATGCAGATGCTCTTGGTTTCATCTCGTATGGTGCTGTTGCCACCTCAACTGGCCTTGTGACGATGATACCCTATGCTGGACGAACAGTTAAAACCCTAATAGACCCAAACGACACTAATTTTGCAAAAAACATTCGCTCTGGTGTAACAACCTTCTATGATGGTGCCCGAGAACTCTTGTATGTCACCGTTGGAAAACCAAAAGGCGACGCAAAAGTCTACATCGACTTTGTCCTTGGCCCAGAGATGAACAAAAAAATCTGCGAACAAAGCGGATACATTAGCCTCTACTAAAGAGGACACCAACGAGGAGATACATACCTCTCCTCACATCTTTTTCTTTTTTTTTCAAAAACATTAAAAATTCACTCTTCTCACAATAATAACAAATCATCATTCCTCATTTTTTTTTTATATATCTCTATAGAGCAGTATATAATCTATACACAAGACTATTATATAAACCTGATACTTGACAGATGCAATGGGTTTTACAGAGATACTACAATCAAAATGGATACTGTTTATCATAAATATTCTTTTTTTAATAATAATATTTTTGCCAAACATATTTGTCATGAATCCCATGTTCATCCTACTTATCATGCTCACAGAAATCGGATTAATTATCATGTTTTTTTACAAAAAAAAAATAAAGCTATTCTTTTTGCTTTTCCAATTCCAAATTTTTCTTTTCGTTCTTGAACAAATACTTTTTCATCCACAAAACCTATTCCAAGGCTATACCCCCTCTCCAATAGCTTTAGGCACGTTGATTGTTACTTTCATCAGCATCGAGGCGCTCATCCTTTGCTATCTGATCTTTCAAGAACGCATCATAAAAAAATTACTTTTCCTGCTTTCACTTTCAACAACCTTAGCAGTTTTTTTAATCGTTCTTTTTATTGTACGCGAAGGCATGCCTGCTTTCTACGATACAACCGGGCCCGCTGAATTTATCACCGGGACACAATGGCAACCATCATATAGCCTAGGAAAAACAGAATCAACAACACTGATCACCCATATTGTTGCCTACGACCTTCACATACACCTAGAGGATACCTCCCTTTTCGCTGCCCCTGATGCTTGGGTGACCATCCCATTTACAATCAGTAATCGAGGAGGAACCACTGATGACATAGCCATAGATATACAATTTGAACAAAACCTAAGCTATTCTCTTGCGCCGCACTCACCAATTGCTCTTATACCCAATGACACCGTGGTAATGAACCTTAGTGTCTTCATACCCGCTGGTGAGAATATTTATCAAGGATCAATAACAGTAACCTCACAATCCTCATCTTATAATAAAATTATCCCGTTACAAATCACCGCCTCTGAGTATCGAGTTGATCTCTCTCCAAGTCAAATCAGCCTCGTCGCCACAGGAGACGAACTAGGATTTCAACTAGCATTCCTGCAGCTGAAAAATACTGGAGAGTATTCAGACACCTACACCATCACCCTTCATGCTCCGGACTATTTCCGTCCATCTATAGCAGAACTCACTGAGAACTGGAATTACAACTCATCATCAGCACAAATTACTCTTGAAGCAGGTGCATCACTCAATCTGACAGTCAACCCGCGACTCGTCAGTTTTCAAGATGGAGTCTATGACATACTAGTAACGATAAATTCGACAAACCATCCTCAAGTAACAGACACATCACACATACTATTTCATTTCAAAAACCAAAATTTAATCAAAGTAGATACGGACAGATTAAACATCATCGCTGGTTCATCAGTTAACTACACAATAACGCTCAATGAGGTGCAACGATTTGCGACATTCACCGTAACCAGCAGTAGAGATACCTGGAAAACAACTCTTCTTCAAAACGGAACAATGTTACTAATCGGTGATGGAACAATAAACATTGGTAATCAATCAACCGATACCCTACACCTCACGTTTATCGTCGAATCCCCAGAATCAACTCAAGATGAGACACTTGAAACCGAGTTACTCATCGAACTTGAAAAAACACAACCAACATTTGGAATATTACCATTCATCGTAGGAACATTGCTTACCACAACTATTGCAATCTTTATTGCTGCTCCTCTTGGCTTAGGATGCGCTATCTTTCTATCTGAGTTCTGCCCAAGAAAAATAAGAATGATTTTAAAGCCTCTCTACGAGCTTCTTGCAGGAATCCCCTCAGTTATTTTTGGTCTTTGGGGTTTTTTTACCTTCGGACCGTTTCTTGCACACTCTCTTTATCCGCTCATAACCAGCACACTAGGTGAATACATCTGGTTTTTTAAAACAACAACACGCATAGGAAATGATGTTCTAACCGCCTCAATCGTTCTTGGTATCATGATACTTCCGATTATTATTACACTCTCCGAAGACGCTATTCATGTTGTCAGAAAAGACCTCAAAGAAGGATCACTTGCTTTAGGCACGACACGCTGGCAGACCGTAAAACATATCATATTACCTGAGGCAAAATCCGGCATCATCACGTCGATTATTCTTGCAACTGGCAGAGCGATTGGAGAAACCATGGCGGTTCTCATGATTATGGGTGCTTTTTATCAAATACCAAGTTCTCTATTTGATTCAGGTGGCACGATGACTTCCGTTATCGCGGCAACACTTGGTTGGGGGTACTCATACGACCAAATACGGCATGCTCTCTTTGCGATAGGAATTGTCCTCTTTTTCCTTATCTTCATACTTAATGTTCTCATCTTATCTATTCATAGAAAAAACAAGCATAACTATAGTCATCGTATTTTTTTATTCCTTAAAGAAAAACTCAAGCAACGAAAAAAAGAAAAATCAAACAAACTCATGAAAAACACACAAAATATCCAAGCTCTTTCATCAGCAAAAAAATTTAAGATAGTGTCTGATAAAATTTCAAAAAATTTCGTAATCATTGATTCTACCCATAAAAAAACCTCTGAAGACGCTACATATGAGTCATCTAGAAGTCAATTTAAAGATCTCATTCGTACATTTTCAACAAAAAAAGCGCTTCAATCAGAAAAAATCATAAAAATCATTCTTTTTCTTTGTGCAATAACTGTCACTTTATTTCTTGTTGCGATAATCCAGGATATTATTGTCAAGGGTGGATTAGCATTAAAACCCGAGTATCTCTTTCAAAAAGAAGAAATGGGCGGTTTAGGGGGAGGTTTTGCTAATGCAATCACAGGTTCCCTCCAACTTGTTGCTATAGCCCTTGCATTTGCTGCTCCACTGTCCATTGGTGCCGCGATTTACATTCAAGAATATATCAAGAAAGACAATATCATCACGAAAATCATTCTCTTTGCCTCAGACACTTTAGCAAGTACACCATCCATTGTCTTTGGTGCATTTGGTTTTATGTTCTTTGTGATTTTCCTTGAGTTTAAGATATCAATGATTGCTGGAGGACTCACCCTTGGGATAATGGTAATACCTCTTCTGCTTCGAAGTTCTATAGAATCAATTAAATCAATCCCTCGGGAATTTCAAGAAGGAGCACTTGCTCTTGGTGCAACAAAATGGCAAACGATTCGAACAGTTATTCTTCCTCCAGCGGCTCCAGGAATTACAAGTGGTGCGATCATTTCGATGGGACGAGCAATTGGGGAAACAGCTGCAGTCATGTTCACCGCAGGATATTCTGCACATGTCGCAACATCGATTTTCCAGCCCACAGCATCAATGTCAAACATGATTTATCTTTTTTATAGTGTTAGTGCTCAATGGCCTACATTATACGAAAAAATATATGCTGTGGCTTTTATCCTAATTATCATGATACTTGCTCTGAATGCTATTGCGCGATTAGTAAGCTATCGTGCCTCCCGCATGATGAAACACTAAAGAAAAACAATAGAACACTATAGACTCATAGAGCCTTCATATTGTATGTGGAAAGACTTTATCATGTTTGACTTCTTTTGACTGTTGTACAACAAAACAGGACACATGAACCGTATGTTAGCACGCTATGAATACTGGCAATCAGAAGAGGACGAACAGTGGTACTTCCACCTCAAAGCCCCTGCAAATGGCATCATCGTCCAAAGCGCAGGGTATGCCACTGAAGACGACTGTCTCGAAGGTATTGAACAAGTGCGTCGATATGCAGATGTTGCCATCGTTACTACCCTTCCGGTCCTCTCTTTCGATTAAATAAATCACTCATCAAATTTTTTTTCATCATGCTACTTTTCCTCGCTGCATTTAAATACAATGAATGCTAAGTAGTGACATGCGTCGTGGAGAGCGAGGAAAAAACCAGTAGAACACTCTTCTCTTCACCATATATAGAAAACTATAGAAACAATATCACTATATAGGATATGTAGATGGGAACATTGAGGGATGCTCTTGCATACCATGCATAACACTCAAAACAAGAAGCAGAAAAACACCACGTCACAGAAGAGGAAATCCTACGTCACCATCCTGTTATTGACACTTTCTGGTGCTATCATGATTGGGCATGGGGCACGCATGCTCTACCAAGGCCTCTTTGCACCAGGGACTTCGTACACTCCAAACACCTTTGATTTGTTCTTTGACTGGCTCACCCTTGCCATTTTAGGATGCGGTATCCTCTGGTTTGCCTTCTCACTCTACTACCGAACACTCAAAACACGAGGCCCCTCCCAAACACGAGGATCTCAACAAGAAGAAACCGTTTTGTCACACCCCACATAAAAAAAAAGAAAAGGAGAGGCGCGTCGTGGGCAGTGAATCGTTCAGGTAACTCCCCACGTCCCTTGGAGCCCCCCTCTATAGGCTTTACTGGTCCGGTCCGGGTAAGAGTTTCTTTTCCCTCAAATACTACTCATGCTTTTGGGTGTGGAGTAAACGCACTCCTAACCATCACATCACTCCAAAAAATATATACTTTTTCACCATACAATATAGATGACCCTATGTAGTATATAGTTCTATATACATGGAGGCACTGTTGTAACCGAACCACTCAGATCAACCTAAGAAAAGCACTATATCATACAACGTAGATATCGTTGCTGTGCCAAAAGATCTCAAAGACGAACTCAAAGAACTTCAACAACGCATCGCAGAACTCGAACGCATGCTCTCAGTTGCCCTCCAACCACTGCAAAACGTCAGTAGAACCACCCAGCAGTACCTCCGCATCGTCAACCTGCTCCTTGAACATGGTGGCCTGACCCCGGATCTCATCCTCCCAGACCTCAAAGACCCCATCAGCCGTGATATCGTCCGTGTCCTCATTGATAAACCTGACCAGAACATCTCACAGATAACAGAGCGTGTGAAAAGCAAACGTGGCACCGCCTCCCGGCGCATCATCAGAGCCAAACTCAAAGAACTCACCGAAAATCACATCGTTGAAGCATCCCTACTGGGCTCACGAACCGTCTATCACCTGACCACCGAAGTGATGAAAAAGTGGTCACAACTGCTCGGTTCTCCTATATAACATGACCACACTACACGGATACCAAGAAAAACAATTTGGAGGTAAAAAAAACATGTCAGAACATGACCGAATGCCAGACCCAGAAAAAATAAAAGAAATCCTTGATGTCGTCGCAGAGAAAATCCCTGGGCTGCTCAAGGAACTCAGCAGCCTACTCTACGGCCCAGAGAGTGCCAAGAAGTACGCCCAAGCTGCGGCGATCTTCTACAAAGAACTCAAGGCAGCAGGGATGACCGATGAGCAGGCCTACGAGCTCACCCAGCAGTACCTCTCGACGCTCAACATCGGCAAGATGATCGGGCGGTTCAGCGACCATAACCACCACTAAGCAGAGCAGACACGACTATGACACAACCAGCATCAACGAGGACTGATGCCGACCTACCGCACCTTGTTGGCATCGTCCTTCTCCGTCTTCCTCTCTTCCTTGTACGATTCGGAGGATTGCTCCTCCGGTTCAAAGGACAGGCACAACGCGGTGGACGCATTTTTCACCGCGAACTCCTCAACCAAGGACTCGACATCCAGACCGCCCAGGCGCTCACCGAGCACTACTTAGAATCTAGCAGTCTACGCAACTACCTGTTTGCATTACGATAACAACCCTGTCTGCAACCCTTTTTTCTTTTTCTCTTTACGAACACTTTAAGTGGTTACCATCGCTGTCGTAAACTGATGGTTAATCGCAGTCTCCGCGATATCGAGCACGTACGCCCGCGTCCGCTCAAGACTATCCACGATATACGCCAGGGAGACTATTGTCGCCGCATCTAGTTTTAATCCTAAAATCTCCTGCGTCAACTGCTGGGTGAGCTTTCCAAGAGACCGTGCCTTGATGACGACCTGGTTGGCATGCTCAAATTTATTTCGATGAAACGCGTTCACCGCCTCGTCAAACTCCTTTAAAATCGCATCGCTCGCCTCTAATATCCTAGGCAGAATATCGATTTTCCCCTTCAAGAGTTGTACGTTGCTTGCGAGTCGTTTCGCATGATCTGCAATACGCTCAATAGAACGCGCAACCAACAGGTAGCCTAGCACCTCTTGAGGTTTCACATTCATTTTATCTGCATAAAACATATCATTAAGGACGAGATTATACTGCTTGGCGATCATCCAGTAAAACTTGTCGACTTCATTGTCCCTGGATTCAACATCCTCCGCAAGCTCCGTATCTCGTTGCTCCAAAGCGATGACTGCATCCCGATGCATCCCGCGGGTGATCACGTACATCCGTTTCAGCCCCTGGATCATGGACAGGTCGCTTGAATCCAGCAGATCTTGTATCTTCACTGAGGTACTGGTTTCATCGATAATTTCAGGGCCAATGACGCTTTGAGTCATCCGACGAATCTGCTGACGAACCGCCGGGGACATCTTCTCAGAGCTGTTGATTTCAATGACGTCAAAGCCAGCGAGGTACGCCCCGATGAACTTCCTAAACAAGGTTTCCATATCGAGGGTGTCTACCGCGATAGCGTTGCTGGATACCTCTTTTGTCTCATTGAGTTTTGGATTAATCAGTAATGTTCCATCAGAGCGTGGTATCAAAATAACACTGTTACCATTGCGTATTTTTACCTTGTTGACCCATGTTTTAGGAAGTGAAATAATATATGTTGATTTGCCTGTTATTTGCACTTTACGAGTTTCCATATGTAGTTCCCCTAATCGCATGCAGTTGCGCATGCCTATTCTCTGCTTCTCTCAGTCAAGTCTTTTGCTGGAGAGACCACGTCCCCCACAGGTACTCGCTCCAGTTCCTTGAGTTAGGACTAGTTCGTCTATACATCTTTATTTTCTCTATACATAAATAAATTATCAATATAAACTCCATTTTCTATATAGACCTATATACTTACTGCTCATCAGCGGAAAAAAACACCAGTTTTCATGCTTAGATCTATTCACTGATTCTCACCTAAAGCAGATGATTTTTTCCATGCTGAAACTTCAACAGTAAATTCTTGTACTTGGGAGTGTACATCATCAGCTCCAAATGTCTTGGTAATCCATGTTTGTATTTCATCGCGGACCTGCTGAAAGACTGTCATGGTTTCTTCGAAAGGACCCTGAACAACTGCAGGATCACGGAACCCTTGGTGCAGTACTGTTTTCCCAGGAAAAAACGGACACTTCTCCTGAGCTTGGTCACACACTGTCACCACGTAATCAAATACCTGTCCTCGGAACTCCTCGATACTCTTTGATCGATACGAAGAAAGATCGATACCAACTTCTTTCATCACATCGATAGCATAGGGATTTACCTGCGTCGGTTCTACTCCGGCACTAGCTGCCTCAAATCGATTTTGATACAATGTCTTGAGGAATGCTTCTGCCATCTGAGACCGAGCAGAATTATGGTAGCAAATAAACAAGACGGTCTGCTTCATGATAGCTCAATCCGTTCTCCAGTCACGATGTAATGCACTTCTTCAGCCATGTTGCAGGCATGGTCACCACAACGCTCCAAGTACCGGGCGACCATGATGTAATGAGTACAAATGGTGATGTTCTTTGGGTCTTCCATCATGTAGGAAATACACTCACGGAAAATCGAATAGCGCAGCTCATCGACATCATTATCTCGTTCTGTGAAATCTTTCAGCAGGGAGAGATTCCCTGTGCGAAACGCGGTGAGTGCATCAGTAATCATTCCACACACGAGCTGGTTCATATGTGGCAGACTAATGATTTTTTTAATATGGGGTCCTGGGTAAATCTCTCTAGTAACCTTCGCGATATCTTTTCCATACCTCCCAATACGATAGAGATCCGTAATCATTTTCAAACAGCTGGCAATCGTCCGCATGTCTCGAGCCATGGGCTGATATAAGGCGATTAACTGCAATGCCTCCTCTTCATTGGTGATTTTTATCTCAGCAAGTTCCTTCTTTTTTGAGTCGACGAGATCTGCTTGCTCGACATCAAGTTTTTTGAAGGCGTCTACAGAGTTCGAAAGCATAAAGATCGCAAGTTCTGCCATTTTCGCGACATCTTGCTTGAGGTCTTCTAACTCCACATGAAACTTCTCAACCATAGCTTCTCACCTATCCAAATCGTCCTGTGATATAATTCTCTGTGAGCTCCTCTCGCGGGTGCTCAAAGATTTGCTTTGTCTCCCCAAATTCAATCATCTTGCCAAGGTACATGTACGCAGTATAATTACTTACTCGAGCTGCCTGTTGCATGTTATGGGTTACAATAATAACGGTGTAGTCTTTTTTCAACTCTTGGATGAGATCCTCGATTTTTGCTGTCGCAATCGGATCAAGGGCAGAGCAGGGTTCATCCATAAGGATTACCTCAGGTTCTATGGCCAGGGCACGAGCGATACACAAGCGTTGCTGTTGCCCTCCTGAGAGACTCATAGCAGATTCATGCAATCGATCACTGACTTCATCCCAGAGTGCTGCTGCTCTCAAACTTTTTTCAACCAGCTCATCCAGGGTCTTCTTCTCATGGATGCCATGGATTTTTAGCCCATAAGCAATGTTCTCATAGACAGATTTTGGAAACGGGTTTGGTTTCTGAAACACCATGCCGACTTTCCGACGCAGCGCTACAGGATCAACGGTTACGTCAAGGATGTCAACGCCTTTCCACAGTATTTTTCCCTCTGTTCGGCATCCTTCAATTTCATCGTTCATGCGGTTCAGCGCCCGGAGGAGGGTGCTTTTTCCACATCCACTTGGGCCGATAAATGCGGTCACCTTCTTTTCCAAGATATCCATGGAAACATCGATAATCGCATGCTTCTGAGAGTAGTACACATTTAATTCTCGCAAACCGATAGTGCCTGAGTAGCCCTCCTGATGTCGCCTCTCTACCTCATTATTCGTTGGATTGCTCGGTTGAGCAGTGTGATGATGTGATCTGTTCTTGTTGTTCTGTTGGTTTTTCATGGATTACCAATCCCTCCGTGATTGTGATCGCTGACGAATGATAATTGCCACAAGATTCATCGAGAGAAGAATGACCAGTAACACGACAATGGTGCTTGCTGCGAGGTCATGGAATTGTACTTTTGGGTGTCGCGTCCAATAAAAGATAGTGATGGGTAGTGCAAGAAATCCATCAAGGATGCTACTTGGTGCTGTTTTCATAAAGATGCTACCGATAAAAAGAATCGGTGCTGTTTCTCCAATGGCACGAGACAAGGCAAGAATAATCCCAGTCAGTGTCCCGGGAATAGCATACGGGAGAACATGGTGACGGACGGTCTGCCATTTTGTTGCACCAAGCCCACGGGATGCTTCTCGAAACGAGTCTGGAACACCCTTCAATGCTTCTTCTGTTGCGACAACGATCATAGGCATGATCATGATAGCAAGCGTGAGACTGCCGGTAAGAAGACTTGGTCCAAACCCAAGCAACCGTGAAAATACTGCTAATCCAACCAGACCAAACACAATAGAAGGTACACCGGCAAGATTTTGAATAATGCGACGCAGAAACCGTGTGTACCGATTGTCCTTCGCAAACTCATTTAAATAAATCGCTGCACCGACTCCCATGGGCACAGCAAATACTAAGGTAAGAACGACGAGGTACACTGAACCAAGAATGACTGGATAGATTCCTGCTTTGGAGGGTAATGCGCTGGGAAATGAGGAGAGAAACCCCCAGTTAATGCCACCCAGTCCTTGTTCTAACACTGAGGCGATAAGAACTATAAGAAAAATAACAGCAAAAAGCAGACACGTGGCAACAACAGATATCCCGATTTTTCCCTTCAGGTATCGGCGTTGCAGAGTGATAGTCTTTTTATGGGTTCTTCGTACAAGATGCTGCCAAACAGAGGAAATCCTTGAGAAGATTTGTTTTGTAAACTTTTTTAATCGTGATTGCTTCTGTGCTGCTGTCCCCCCTCGTTTAATGCGAAGGACAACCTTGCCGGCAATCAGATTGATGATGTAGGTGATGACGAAGAGCACCAGTCCGACAGCAAATGCTGCGCTCACTGCAACCCCTGGTGGGATATCGCCAGTCGCCACCTGTGCGATATACGCAGTCATTGTTTGTACTTCTTCAAAAGGATTCAAGGTCAGTTTTGCGATACTGCCTGCTGCGAGTACTACCACCATTGTTTCCCCAAGCGCCCTGGCAAGGCCTAGCAGAATAGAGGCGATAATACCACTGGATGCTGCAGGCATGACCACCTTTAGTGACGTCTCCCATTTTGTTGCTCCCATAGCAAGACTTGCTTCTCTGAGGTGTTTTGGGACGGCGTTTATGGAGTCATCAGAGATGCTGACAATGATGGGAAGCACCATGATTGCCATGACAATAATCGCGCTTCCCGCGTTAAAATAACTCGCCCCAAAGTACTGCTGTAGGAGAGGGCTGATTACAAGTAATGCGAAAAACCCGTAGACTATTGAGGGTATACCAGCGAGCACCTCAATGACGGGTTTTGCGACTGAGCGTACTTTTTTCCCTGCAAACTCGGAGAGGTATAAAGCGGCACCAACTCCTAAAGGTGCGCCGATGAGTAGAGCCCCTCCTGCGACAAGGAGGGTTCCTGAGAACAAAGGCAGGAGCCCAAAATGTGGGTTACTTCCATTTGGAGTCCACTTACTGCCTGTGAAAAACTCAAGGATGTTAACAGCTGGGTTGAAAAAGAAACCAGCAGACCCTTCGATGAGTGTATAGATGATGGCTGCGCTTACCACAACAGCGATACTTGCTGTGAGCAAGAGCAGCCATACAATGGCCTGCTCTTTGATTCCTCTTTTATGGAAAAACAGGTGCTGTTTTTCCTTTGAGATTTTGGTATTCGTCCGACTCCTCATGGAAGGTATCACAATCCAGATTTTACAACTTTGCTAGTTGATCTGGAATTATTGTTGGATCAACTAAGTCAAGTTTCACGTAACCTACCACGGAGACAATCTCTTGTCCTTCATCACTCATGATGTATTGGAGGTACTCGTTGATGGCGTTTCCTTTGTCTGTTGTTGTATCAGGGATGCCATTCGTATAAATGTGGAGGGGACGAGCCATCGGATAATTTGCGACGTTGTCTAAACTCGCTTCGACATAAGTCGTAGTCTTCGCGATTTTCACAACCTTAACCTGTCCAGGATTTTCCATGACATACGCAAAACCAAAGTATCCAATAGCGTACTCGTTGTCTTTGATAGCGTTTAATATCACATTATCATCGGCGCTGGGATGATACACGCCATCACCTAACTCAAGTCTCGTAGCAATCTGTTGCGTGTCTTTTCCCCAGTCTGTAATGATGCTTTCAAAGAAATAATCGTATGTTCCGCTTGCTTCATCTGGAGCGTAAATCTCAATCGCTTCATGAGGTGCTCCAGTTAAACCAGGGACTTCATCCCAGTATGTTGCGGGGGAATCATCGGTAAAAATCTTTGAGAGTTGTGAGTAATTCAATTGGGTTGCCCAGGTATTGCTATTATGAACAACAACAGCAAGAACATCATAGGCAACCACCCATTTCACAGGGAAGATACCATTTGCTGGTGCTTTAGCAGTGCCATTAGCATACACATCATCTGCGTTACCTCCCACTTTCTCATAATCAGATCCTTTCATTAATCGACTTGCGTCTCCAAGATCTGCTTCACCAAGCAGCAGTGCGTTTAATCCATGGCTTGAGCCACCCCCCGAGACTGCGATATTTGCTTGGTCGAATTGTTCAGCCCAGGCGACTGCAAGGGGAAGGACAGTGCTTGAACCAGTTTGTATTAGATTTGGTTTTTCTCCTTCTGATTGTTGCGTGCATCCTGCTAGGAGAGAAATGCACAAGGTTACTACAACTAGCCCAAAGATAAATTTTCCAATGTTTTTTTCTTTTTTTGATTCTATATGAATCACCGAGCAAGCAATTTCACCATGAAATATATACTTTATCTCCATAGTCTATAGAGGTATATATATTCATATGGGCTATATAGAGTCCTATAGAAATACTTATGAATCGTAGGATAATACAGAAGCTTCGGTGCTTCAGATGGAAATACGACGCGTGCAAATCACTGGCGGCTCTTCGTATGTGATTACCCTCCCGAAGGAATGGATAAAAAATCTTCATATTCAAAAAAACGATCCCCTTGGAATCAATGTTCAATCAGATGGGACGCTTCTGCTCACTCCGAAAATGACGCAGCAAAACCTCGAACGCATCAAAGAATTTGATGTCAGTCAGATTCCACAGCCGACGTATCTGCTCCAACGCCTCATTGGTGCGTACATCGCTGGGTACACATCCTTAAAAATTATTTCATCCTCTCGCATGCCCACAGCTGTACAAAACGTCATTCGATCGTTCACCCAATTAGCCATCGGCCCTGAAGTCGTAGAAGAGACAGACACCGCCATCCTTTTAAAAGACTTGTTAAAACCTACAGAAATGCCACTCGATCGAACCATTAAAAGAATGCAAATCATCGTGAAAGGCATGTACGAAGATGTGATGCGCTCACTCCAAAATAGAGACACCGCATTAGCAGAACAAATCCTCTCAAGAGATGACGACGTCGATCGCCTCCACTGGCTTGTCGCACGACAGTACAACATCCTGCTACAAAACATCAGTCTTGCAGGAACCATGAACATCACCATTGACATGGCATCCACCTGTTTCCTCATCAGCAGGATCATTGAGCGGATAGGAGACCATGTGGTCCGCATCGCTCAGAACGTCCCGACCCTCATCGATAACGATCTTGATCAAACCATCCTAGACAAGATTCAAACGGCAAGCGGTCTCGCATCAGAGATCTTCAATACAAGCATCCATGCATTCTTCAAAAAAGACTTGAAATCATCCCACGGAACCATTGAATCTGTGATAGAGCTAGAGACGCTCTGTGGAGAAATCAACACCCTTGCCCTCCAACAGCAAGCAATCGTTGCCATCTCCGTTGGATACATCATTGAAAGTATTAGACGAATTGGAGAGTACGCAGAAGACATCTCAGAAAACGTCATTAACTATCTTATTTAGAAATCATTTCAGCGGGCAATCATGGATCGTAACCAATCAGCGACATTCTCTGCATGGTCCGCGATATCATCCACCCAATCAGCTATCTTTAACAAGTGGTATTCATCCATGGGATCAAGTTTCTTTTCTAACGCATAGATGGCTTTCGTGAGTTCATATTTCTTCTGATCTGCGTTGTACTCCTTCTCATGGACTTTATGGATAAATGTTTTTGTTTGCTCACGTTCTCGCTTCACAAACCCTGATTCAATGAGGTCTCGAATGTTCTGCACAGCATTTTCCATGGCTTTCACCGTCTCCATGACCAAACGTGCATGGTCAATGAACAATGCCTGCAGCTCCTTTGGTATCTTTGTATGACGCATATCTAACATTTGGGTGAGATTCTCCGCATGGTCTAGAATAGCATCTTGTTCTCGTAATGCCCAAAGAAATCGGCCTTTATCGACAGGCATGAGCAGGGAGTTTGGCAGATGGTTCCGAATATTCCCTTTAATAATATCTGCTTCATGTTCAAACGTTGACACCCGCTCAGATAATTCAGAAAACCCTTGATAGTCGCCTGTGTAATATTTTATCAACCCATCACCGAGTAAATGGATGCATTCTCGCACCTTGCCCATGTGGTCCAAGAGTTGGTCAAACGGGGATTTTCTCCGATACGTCTCAGAGAGAGGCACCCGGAAGTGCTCCTTATCTTTACTCATGATCTCACGTCCATAACATCCCTCATATCATGCGAAGGAGTATAAAAAATATTGCTGACAAGCCTGCGGCAAGAGGAACCGTCAACAACCAGGAGTAAATGATCTTTTTGATCACGGAGAGATCAATGGCAGCTAACCCCTTTGCTAACCCGACGCCAATGACTGCTCCTACGACAGTATGAGATGTAGAGATGGGCAACCCGAGAATCGACGCTAAGAGAACCGTGGTCGCTGCTCCAAAATCAACAGAAAACCCTCGAGTGTTCGTCAGGCTGGTAATACGACCACCAACCGTTTTCATCACCTTATGCCCCCAGGTCATCGCCCCAAGAGCAATACCGATGCCACCTAGCGCGAGTAAAACGGTAGGTGTAGACTCAAGAGGATTCAGACTTCCTGTGCTGGTGAGCGATAAGATCCCAGCGACCGGTCCAATAGCATTGGCTACATCGTTTGCCCCATGAGAAAAGGCGACAAAACACGATGTCCCAATCTGTAGTTTTCGAAAGAGTAACTCAACAGTCTCATAATCATCTGGATGACGTGATTGGATTCTTCGAAATGGAACTGCAGAAAGAACCGTGAAACAGACGCCAAAGCCAATAGCAATACCAAAAACTAAAAATAGATTTGTTACCCCTATCATCATCCCAAGGTTTGTTTTTGTTAACAGAGAAATAACAATTATACACACGGTTACACCAATAATCCCTGGGCCAACAATCTTTGCAGCTTCCACAGGGTCTTGTTTTGAAAAAATTAACTTCACAATAATCTTAAACACAAAAAAAGCTAAGACACAACCCACAAGGGGTGAAAGCACCCAGCTAGCGGCAACTTCAGCCAGCTTCCCCCAGTTGATACATGTGGTCCCTCCTGCTACGATACCAAAGCCCACTAATGCACCAATAATAGAATGGGTTGTGGAGATCGGCATTTCTCTCCACGTCGCAAGGGTGACAAACACTGATGCTGCAAGAAGGGAGGCAACGAACCCTAACATCAAAATATGTGCATCTGCAATTTGACAGGGATCAACGATATTTCCTTTAATCGTCTCAGTGACGTTTGAACCCACAAGCACTGCACCTAAAAAAGTTAATACTCCGGCAATGAGGACTGCTTGTCTATGTGTAATCGCTCGTGCTCCTACGGCCGTGGCCATGGAGTTTGCCACATCGTTTGCACCAATGTTCCAGGCCATGTAAAAACCGATAGCACCGACACCACCAAGGATACCGAGTACGACGAGATCCACTACATGCCCCCATTACAAAGTATCTGAGGAGATTTCATAAGTATTACGAAAAAAAAAAACTTAAGATGAACCGTTCACAATCAGCCAACTGCAATTAATAACCGTATGGAAATAAGAAAACAGGGTTTGTTTCCTTTTTCACCAAAATGATCCTTTGTACCGACTCGTTGCTGGACAGCCAAAACACCGGTTCTCCGCATACGCTGGACAGGATTTGTACTCCACCCCACATGGTGGCTTGTTCAACCCCCGCTCTACGATTTTCAGCGGCATGACCAGATCCTTTATACTAGAAATGATGATGTTGAAATCTGCGCTCTGCACATTCTCATCTGGGCGAATACGACAGTCAATGATGGACTCCAGAGAGGCTAAGTCCTCCCCAGCAAACAGCAACATCAAATTATCACTGCCGGAAATCACAAACCCATTCAAGAAGAAAGGACACCCTCGAAACATGTTCAACAGTTTCGTGGTATTGGTCGTGCGCACCATCACCTTCGCGAGGTACAACCCGACTTTATTCAGGTTCACACCCGTGACCTGTTCAAGGACACCCCGGTCCTTCAATTTTTTAATCCGCATCGCTACCGAGGGTTGTGACAACTTGACTTTTTTAGCTATCTCCTCCTGGGACAAGTCGTGCGTATCATGTAACAGTGTAATGATTTTCTTATCGATTTCATCAAGCGAACTCTTCAGGCGTGCCATACGATCATTTCCAGAAATCAAATTAAATATCACAAATAAAGACCTTCTATATTAACATTTCCTATAAAAAATAGATGAAAAATGCATTTTACATAATAATTATTATGCCAACATTTATAATGAAGACCTCATGTAGTACTGACCATGAACAAAAAAATCAAAGGAGGTGAACGAACACATGCCTGGCGGCGATAGAACAGGACCCTGGGGACGCGGACCCCGGACCGGCAGAGCACTTGGCTACTGTGCCGGCTACCCACATCCCGGCTACGCCACTCCTGGTTACGGGAGAGGAGGCGGTCGAGGATGGGGACGAGGATTCCAAGGACGCGGCAGAGGATTCTGGTGGAGACACGAGTACCCCTACCCAGACCCCTACTACCCCTACAGTCCCCCAGCACCAAATAAAGAAGAAGAACAACATTACCTACAAGACAGCCTCAAAGCACTTGAAGATGACATGACCGCAATAAAACAGCGACTCAAAGAACTCAGCGAAGAAAAAAAACAAGAACCATAATAAGACACCACCACTTCTCCTTCTTTCTCTCTATCAATCATTACACACACCACTGAGGTGAGAATCAGAATGGAAAAAAACGCACAAAATGACGAAAAAATCACCAAGAACCTCGGGAAAATACATCATACCATCATCGTGATGAGTGGCAAAGGCGGTGTAGGAAAAAGCACGGTTGCTGTCAACCTCGCCTACGGCCTTGCACAAAAAAAACACATTGTAGGATTACTCGACAGCGATTTTCATGGGCCTACCATCCCAAAGATACTTGGCATCGAAGACAAAAAACCAACAGCGACTGCGACAGGATTTAACCCTATCACTGTCACACCCTATCTGAAAGTCATGTCCATGGGGTTCTTCCTGTCTGATACTGATTCCCCTGTGATCTGGCGAGGGCCCATGAAGATGGGAGCAATAAAGCAGTTCATCGGAGACGTCGACTGGGGTGAACTGGACTACTTAATCGTTGACCTGCCACCAGGGACTGGAGACGAACCCCTCAGCATCGCACAGCTCATCCCACACAGCGATGGAGCAGTTATCGTGACTACTCCACAAGACGTCGCACTGGTCAGCGTCCGAAAATCCATCAACTTTGTGAAACGAATGAACATGCCGGTCATTGGCATCATAGAAAACATGAGTGGGCTGACCTGCCCGCATTGTCACAAGACCATTGATCTCTTCAAAACAGGCGGTGGGCTCAAAGCCTCCATGGATTTATCAGTCCCGTTTCTTGGGACTATTCCCCTTGACCCCGAAATTGTCACCACAGGAGATACCGGAATACCCTTCCTAAAGGAACAAGCATCCACCGCGGCTGGAAAGTCATTTCACGCTATTGTAGAAAAAATTGAACACATGGTTCAACACAGGAGCTGAACAAAAGACATGCCACGAGGGCGCGGAGGGGGAGGCTTCGGCCGCTACGGCGGTCGCGGTCTCGGTGGAGGATACGGCATGGGCCCCAGCGGTGAGTGTCTCTGTCCCAATTGCGGGTACCGCCAACTGCACCAACGGGGGGTACCGTGCTACACAATTAAATGCCCTCAGTGCGGTGCAATGATGACACGAAAATAAGCTACTATATTGACGTTATTATAATAACAAACAGAAGAAGAACTAAGAAAAACAGAAAGGAAAAAAGGTGAAAAAGAACATGCCACGTAGAGACGGAACAGGACCTTATGGTCAAGGACCCGTTGGTGGAAGGCGCGGTCGCGGTCTTGGCGGAGGTTTCCGTCAAGGTCCTACTGGTGAATGTGGATGTCCAAATTGCGGTTACACCGAGCCTCATGAACTGGCTGTACCATGCTTTCACAAAAAATGCCCGAAATGTGGAACACCGATGACTCGAGGTTAACCATTAGTATACACAGGTGGAAGAATACCATGAATAAACATCAAAAGAATCACAAATCAACAGAGGTAGAACAAATCAAACGCTTCCTTCTATCTCGAGGATTCAAAGGTGTCAGTGATTCCTCATCTTATAACAAAATATATTCAAAAGACGGCACAGTTATCGTCATACGAGAACATATGAATACGCCAAGAGGTGGACTATGGGAGAAATGAAAGAGTCAGTTGATTATGTCATTAGCATGATGGAAGAGTTGTCAAAACATCAACCCGAAACCTTGCGACATTTTAAAGCATTCATGGGATCGACGTTGAAAGAAGGCGTGTTAGATGCAAAGACAAAAGAACTTGTTGCTGTGGGAACAGCGATAACCGCACGATGCAAATACTGTATCGCCATCCATGTTGAAAAAGCATTAAAAGCAGGAGCAACAAAAGAAGAAATCTATGAAGTAGCCGTCGTTGCCATTCTTATGGGCGGTGGCCCAGCGATGACGTATATCGTCGAAGTACAAAAAGCAATAGAAGAATTTAGTAGCACTGGAGGTAAACAATGAAAATATGTATCACATCAACAGGCAAAGATCTTCACGCAAGTGTTGATCAACGCTTCGGTCGATGTCCCTACTTTCTCATCATCGACACAGAAAGCAAGCAGGTGAAAACCATTGACAATGAAAGTACCATCGCATCTGGTGGAGCTGGGATTCAAGCGGCTCAAATCGTTACCAACGAAAAGGTCGGCGCAGTGATTACCGGAAACGTCGGACCAAACGCCTTCAACGTCCTGCATGCTGCGGGCATCAAAGTCTTCAGCGGTGCTTCTGGTACTATACAAGAAGTCCTTGAGCAGTACAGCAAAGGAAAATTACAGGAAGTACACGCAGCCACCCAAGCAAGTCATTTTGGTTTAGGAGGACACATCCCATGAAGGTTTGCATCCCTACCAACGGCAATCAGGGATTGAATGACACGGTCGGTGAGCACTTCGGCAGAGTACCTACCTACACTATTGTTGATTTACAAACCAACGACGTTCGGGTGGTTCCCAACACCAGTGAACATCTTGGAGGCGTCGGCTACCCTCCTGAGATTATGGCAAAGGAAGGTGTCACAGTACTTGTCTGCCGAGGACTTGGACGACGAGCCATAGCAATGTTTGAACAAATCGGCATTGAGGTGTACATTGGCGCATCAGGGACTGTGAAAGATGCAATTACTGCCTTTCAAAATGGAACGCTTCATAAAGCAGGAGCAGACGATGCTTGTGGTCAACATGCATTCCGGGATCACCATCACCATGATCATCATGGAGGTCATTGTTAATAGTACAACTTTAATCATAAAAATAAAAAGGAAGAGTATTAAAATGATTATTGCAGTCGCCAGCGGAAAAGGTGGGACAGGCAAGACCACTGTTGCCTTGAATCTCGCGTTAAGCCTAGCGTCAGCCTGCCTCGTTGACTGCGATGTCGAAGAACCCAACATCAACGTCTTTCTCAAAGCTCCTCTCTATACACAGGAGACTGTTACGGTGGACACCCCTGAGGTTGATACCACGAAATGTGATTACTGTGGGAAGTGCGCAGCGTTCTGCATGTACAACGCCTTAGCAGTGGTGCCCCAGAAGGTTCTGGTCTTCCCTGAGCTGTGTCACTCCTGCGGCGGATGTGCCCTTGTCTGTCCACGTCAGGCGATTACGTGGAAGAAGAGGATCATAGGAACCATTGAGTATGGCACCCGTGGAACCGTAGAGCTGTATCAGGGGCTGTTAAACATTGGGGAAGCACAAGCGATTCCCTTACTGAAAGCACTGAAAAAAAAGATAGATCCTACGAAACACATCATCATCGATGCACCACCGGGAACTGCCTGCCCAGTCATCGAGGCAGTTCGAGGCGCAGACTACACCCTTCTTGTCACGGAGCCAACACCCTTTGGTCTCCACGACCTCAAGCTCATGGTCGCTGTGCTGCGTCATCAGCATCTCCCCTTTGGTGTGATCATCAACCGCGATGGAATAGGGAATGATGCCGTGGAGCAGTACTGTAACACAGAAAACATACCGGTTCATCTCAAAATCCCTCACAGCGAAGAAATCGCACGGTTGTACTCACAAGGCATAGTGTTTGTTGAACAGATGGAGCCCTGGCAATCCAAGTTTCACACCATGTACCAGACAGTACAGCAGGAGGTGACAGCATCAAGCAGTTAGCAGTCATCAGCGGCAAAGGCGGCACAGGCAAAACGTCTCTGACAGCAGCGTTTGCGGCCCTGGCGAACAAGGCTGTACTTGCAGACTGTGATGTCGACGCTGCCGATTTGCACCTCATTCTCAAACCAGTTGTACAGGACACCCAGTTGTTTTCAGGTCTCAAGCTTGCACACATCGATGAAGCACAGTGCACCCGTTGTAACCAGTGCGTGAAATCCTGTCATTTCCAGGCGATAGACGATGACATCCGTGTTCATGCTGACTCCTGCGAAGGCTGCGGTGTGTGCGCCTACGTCTGCCCTGTTCATGCGATTACGATGGTGGACCGAGAGTCAGGGGTAGCGTACCGCTCCCAGACGCGATTTGGTCCCATGGCTCATGCGGTGCTGCATACTGCTGAGGAAGCCTCAGGAAAATTGGTGACCATGGTGCGGAACATGGCGACAGACCTCGCTGGTACCTTGAACAAAGACCTAGTCCTCATCGATGGCCCCCCCGGCATCGGCTGCCCAGTGATCGCATCGATTACCGGTGTCGACCTCGTGGTGATTGTCACTGAGCCAACCTACTCAGCGATCCATGACCTTGAGCGAGTGCATGCGGTCGCCTTGCATTTCCACATCCCTGCTGTCGTCTGCATCAATAAAGCATCGATTAACGACGACAACACCAGAGCCATCGAGCAGTATTGCAAGGATCACGCTCTTCGACTCGTTGGAACCCTGCCTTACGATCTCACCATCACCCAAGCCATGATTCATGAGCAAAGCATCATTGAATTCTCAGATGGTCCACTCACACGAGATATCCGTGCCATGTGGCAGAACATCACAGAGGTACTGTATGGAAGATGAAGATGAATTTGACACGATGCTAAAGGATTTGCAGAACACAATCGAGGAGGATGAAAGACAGACGTACTCACCAGTGGTACTCAGAGAGTATCGCAACCCTACGTATTTCGGGGTTCTCCAACATCCGGATTCAGTTGGCGAAATCAAAGGACCATGCGGTGATACCATGAGAATTACCGTCAACATCAGGGACGGGAAGATACAGGATGCACGGTTTTGGACAGATGGATGTGGAGCGACACTTGCTTCCGGCAATATGCTCCTCAAGATGATCAAAGGAAAAACACTCCAACAAGCGACTGCTGTGACTCCTCAGCAGCTCCTGGATGCGTTAGAAGGTCTCCCAAGCGAACATATACATTGTACTGTTCTTGCAGTCACTACCTTGAAGAAAGCTCTTGAGCAGTATCAGAAAAAGACGACGAAGGACTGAGGTCCTCTAAAATGAAACTGACGATCGTGTATGATAATGAAGTTTCTACGAGAGGCATGGGATTGAAAGCTGATTGGGGCTTCTCGTGCCTCATTCAAACAGCAGAACATACGCTTCTCTTTGATACTGGAGCACAAGGCAGTATTCTCCTGCACAATATGGAGATTCTGAGGATAGATCCCCACACGATTCGTACGGTTGTGTTGTCGCATGAGCACGGGGATCATACCGGCGGGTTGCAGGCGCTTGCACCTGAGGTGCAGGATGCTACAGTGTATCGTTTAGCACATCAACTCCCCAAAGAAAACATGCGCTGTATAGTACCTGAGGAGTCTCAGAAGATTACCGAGGGAGTGTATACGACAGGACGACTGAGTCACGGGCCTGTCGATGAGCAAGCCTTAATTCTTGAGGGTACAAAAGGGTTGTACGTTCTCGCAGGTTGTTCTCACTGTGGTGTGGAAGACATGTTTCGTGTCGCACAACAATATGGTCCTGTCAACGGGCTCATCGGCGGGTTGCATGGGTTTACCCATTTTTCAATATTAGACGGTTTAGAGTATATTTGCCCCTGTCATTGTACGCAACATACACGAGAGATACAAAAGCGGTATCCACAGGCGTACACTCCTGGTGGTGTTGGGAAGGTTGCTGAAATCTAAAACGAGAGTAGCACCTTAAACCAGAACAAGATACGAAGGAGAGGGCTAAAAGAGTCACGACCACAAGCTCCTCACAAGAACATGTTGAAAGAAACGTACGTAGCAAAGCTGAAGACTCTGCCAAAAGAGGCCATTAAAATACCGGTGGGATACCCAAGTGTTTTTTCACCATCAGAGACCCTGTTAAAAGAATTCAATGAGAGGAAAAGTACGCTGATGGACTCAGGGATGGCTGAAGCAGAGGCAAGACAGAATGCATGGGTACACACTGATTTTGAGAACCGATATAGGAAGGAAGTCGAATCCAACCCTGAAGTGATTCAGAAACTACGTGAGATAAAGGAACTGGCGAGAACACAGGATGTCTACCTGTATTGCTACTGTGGAAAACACCCCTGTCACCGTTTCATTCTTCTGGATATCATACACCAGTTTGACAAATAATAACGTGAAGCACAACATATGAACAAAGTACAACAATACATCAAGTTTTACAGCACCCCGTTCGGTAAAAAAATATTGGATGAAGAGACACACTATGTTGAGAAGAAATTACGAGGTCGGACACACGTGTTGAGCATCGGTTGCGGCCCTGCATTGCTGGAGGCACAGCTTCAATGGCACCACCCAGAAATGACGGTCATAGGTCTTGATCGTTCAAAAGAAATGATTACACAGGCATCACACGGTGTTACTCTTGTTTACGGTGATGCCGAACACCTTGAGTTTAAAGACGAAAGCTTTGATGCCGTCGTCTATGTCACGGCATTAGAGTTCATCGAAAACACTCAACACACCATCCAGGAGGCACACAGGGTCCTCAGGAAAAATGGACTGCTGCTGGTCCTGCTCCTCAATACCCATTCTCGTTATTACCAAGAGAAGTATAGCGATACAAATTCCTACATACGGAAGAACAAAAAGCATACCAACACAACCAACATGAAAAGCACGATATCACACTATTTTTCCATCACCACTGAGGAATACTTCTTAGGTATACTAGACCACACAGTCACGAACACTAGCGATAGAGCTATAGCTAGTTTATACGTTATTGAAGGGGAAAAAGGATGAGGCGAGATCAAACGAGCATAGCATTTGGTCCGGTTCCCTCGCGGCGTTTAGGCAAGAGCATTGGAATCAACAACATCCCGCCAAAAATCTGCACCTATGCATGTCTCTATTGTCAGCTGGGAAGAACTTTAAAGATGCAAGGTGAACGACAAGCGTTTTATGACGTAGAGAAAATATTTCAAGAGGTACAACGAAAAGTTCACGTAACCGTAGAGAAAAAAGAACCAATCGATTATTTAACGTTTGTTCCTGATGGAGAACCGACCTTAGACATCAATTTGGGAAAAGAAATAGAACGTGTCAAGTCGTTAGGAATCAAAGTTGCAGTTATTACCAATGCTTCCCTTCTCTGGAGAGATAATGTTCGTGAAGATGTATCGAATGCTGATTGGGTGTCTGTAAAAATTGATGCCATACGCCACGATGTTTGGCGGAGAGTGAACAGAGCACACAAATCCCTCACACTAGAGAAAATCTTACAGGGTATAACACTGTTTTCAACAACATTTCAAGGTGAACTAGCAACTGAGAGTATGATCATTAAAGGTGTGAACGATTCTGTAGATGAACTTGAAAACATAGCTGATTTTATTACAACGTTACATCCCAAAAAAAGCTATCTCTCCATTCCAACACGACCACCTGCTGAACAATGGGTAGAACCAGCAGACGAGGAGACGCTCACTTCGGCCTACCAAATTTTTCATGAAAAAGGTATCAATGTCGAGCTCATCACTGGGTATGAAGGAAATGCTTTTTCATCAACAGGAAACCTAGCTGAGGATATCTTGAGCATTACAGCGGTTCATCCCCTACGCGAAGACGGGATAACCGAGCTGCTGAAAAAGACGGGTGAACGCTGGGAGGTCATCGAAGACCTTGTAACCCAAGGAAAGATCGTAGAAACAGAATATAAAAACAAAAAATTCTATATACGTAAATTTAAAAAGGAGAGCACCAAGAGGAGATGAAATGTTATGCAGGTTACAGTAAAGCAAGTTGAAGGAGTAACCTTTATAGGAAAAGCAGATAGCAATCACTGGGTGACCATCGATGGACCCAAAGCATTTTTCGGCTCAGAAGCTGCAGCACGACCCATGGAGCTGCTACTCATCTCATTTGGGAGTTGCACGGCAAGTGATGTGGCATCTATCCTTAGAAAGAAACGTGTAGAATTACAACACTTTGAAGTCCATCTCACTGGAGAACGAGCACCTGAGCACCCGAAAGTCTTTACAAAAATACACGTCGAATACGTCTTTGCTGGCAAAAATCTAAGAAGCGATGACCTTGAGCGTGCCATACACCTTTCACGAGACACGTACTGTCCTATTTCATCTATGCTTCACAAAGCAGTAGAGATCACCTACTCTTACAAAATTAAAGACTAGAACTAAAAATTTTGGAGATATCGACCTCCATTTTATAAAGAAGCATTCTTGTTATGCTGTTTTTCTAGAAAGATGTTTGATACGACCCTCCAGCCAGCCTATCCGTATCTCGTCTGCAGCATCAAACGCTGGCACAAAGGGTTTGATATCCAACAGGGGTGTGCCATCAATGATATCGAGATCCTGCACATGTAGGATATTGTCATCAACTGATACAAGACGGACAACAGATAGACCAATGGGATTGGGTCGTCGTGGGCTGCGGATCGCAAACACACCATGTGGGGTGTCATCGAGGTACGGGCAAGCGCGTAGCGAGAAGCTCGTCGAGCGATGGAAATGGTACAGCAGGATGAGATGGGAGAACCCCTCGATATCCAGCAGTCCTCCCACGTACGCCGGGAACAGCTCGACGGTTCCCTTCACACCTCGACCACTGGCTGGTTGAATAGGTGTTCCTTGTGGTTCGGTAAACGGAGAATGGATGATGCCAATAGGCCTGTAGTGTATCTCGTTCATGATGGTTCCTCCAGTGATACGAGTGAGGATTGGTAAGCAATGCGCTTTCAAGAAGTTTCTCTCATGGATTCTCAGACCTACTCCTCACTGTTTTACTATCTTTTATCCTCATCGCCTCTAGAGAAGAACTGGTTTTTTTGAAGGATGCCAGTCGAAGTCAACCCAGGGGAGTTGGTGGCCGCCAATGACTCCTCGTATCATCCGTGCCCTGATATGCGGCCAGTCATCCCAGTAGTTGCCCCTCCACCTGGTGAACACCGCATTGTCGAACCCAGCGTGCACGTCGTTCTGTATAAAATCGTTCTCCATAATGCGGTTTCTCTTTGATTCTGTTAACATCACGCCAACCGTGTTATTTTTAATTGAGTTTCCATCGATGACATTCGTATTCGAAGCGCCCCTCAGGAAGATTCCGCACTCTCCATTGTTGCTAATCGTATTTCCAGAAATTGTCGCCAGCTCACAGCGTTCCATCTCAATGCCTATCTCATCGTTAAAGTCAATGGTATTCCCTGTGATTTGGTTGCTGTATGCCCAGTGGGCGTAGAGGCCTTTTGTATTCTGCTGCAATGTATTGTTAATCACGATATTCCATGCGGTTTCATACGCGTAGTTAAGATACACGCCTATAGCATTCTGTTGAACGTTGCAGTCTTTTATGGTGACGTTGGAGCGTAACGTCAGTGTTTTTATCCCTGCATCATAGGTCTGCATGCCGCTGTGTTGCACCGTTATTTCTGAGAGTGAGACACCGGGAACAGTCACCGTGACCACATCACCGGTTCCTCCTCCATCCACGACTGTCGTCTGTTTATTCTCCCCCTGTACGTGTAGTGTCTTATTGAGGATCACATGTTCATGGTAGGTCCCATTGTACACGAAAATAGCATAGCCGTTGTATGCGTGGTTCACCGCGTCTTGAATGGTCTGATACGGGAACTGCTGTGTCCCATCCCAGGGGCCCATGGTGTTATCATCATCAACATAGAGGATCGGGAAGTGTCCATACACCCCGTTGAGGTAGAAGGATTTTCTGCCGATGCCACATTCACCGTACTTAATCTTCACCCATCCGTCCTCTTGGTAGGAGGTCCCCCAGCTGTTCTTCACGATCCAGTAGCCCGGGTCGTCATTGTATCCGACGATTGCCATGTAATGAGGGCCTCTGGCTTTTCCCCAGCGGTGTTGGTAGATGCCTTTCTTGTGGTACAGAAAATCCTGGTAGACGAGGAAGTATGATGGTACGGGGCCATTGGTGACTAGCGCGTTTTTAATGGCAAGAGGGTCATCAGGCAGGTAGCTCCAATTCGATATTTTCACGGTCCTGTTCTTCCAGTCAGGGGATGTCGTGTTCAGCGGATACTGATACAAGTCGGAGGGATAGGGCCAACAGGCATCATCGGGAACGCCGTACTCTTGGAGAAAGTTCGTATCGTTCTCTGGGTAGGATCCCCACTGGATGTTGCCGCCGCTGTAGAAGAAGAGGTGGGCTTCTGAGAGGTCACATCCGAAGGGATATCCAACCTGATATTGCACCATGGTCTCTACCGCAGCGACGAGAGCAAATGATTCGCAGCTGGGGTATGGACTTTGAGACCGTATCGGTGTGGTGAAATCCACTCCGTTGATGTCACGCCAGCTGAACGCTGACGGGAGGACTAGGGTTTCTGAAAGTGGTTGTTGGTAGGATAGCGATGGTTGAGATGAATCTACGTCAGAAGAGATACCTTGGACGGGATGCCACAGGCTTGAACTTATGAGGATCACAGAACACAGAAACAGGACTAAGGTACTTGCTTTTTGAATTGTTTTTTTCTGCATCATTGATATTTATATTGTAAGGTATATTTAAACTTACAGTTATCAGTATACAATTCAGATAAGATTAGGAAACACTTCGCTATAAACCACGGGTGATAAAGCCGCTGGAGGGAGTACGGTGTATGATTAGAATATCCATAGGAAAAAATAGTGTGGCAGTTCCTTTCATCACATGAGTTTGTGAGACACAACAGTGATGAGAAAAATACCGGCTGCGGTAAACACAATGACACCACTCGTTGCAACATTGTAGATCGCAGAAAGAAAAATACCAATCACAACACTCATAATGGAAAAACCGACTGTCGCAACCATCGTGCCTTTAAACGATCGTTTTAACTGTAGTGCAGCAAGCCCGGGTAAGACCATCAGGGCAACCACGAGGATCACTCCAATGACCTTTATGGAGAGGGCAATAGTGGATGCAACGAGAAGATTAAAACCAAACGAAAAAAGATTCACAGGTATCCCTGTGACCTTTGCTGATTCTTCATCAAAGGTCATGGCAAGTAATTCCTTATAAAAGATACCAAAGAAACAAATCGATGCAACACCAAGCAGTGACACAATGAGAAGATCAGTGTGATCAATGGTGAGGATGGAGCCAAACAAATAGCTGAAGATTTCAACATTAAAACCACCAGCAATACTGATGATGATGAGCCCTGAGGAGAAACCAAGGGAAAGCATCACTGCTATTGCCGCATCTGATTTTGCAAGCCCCTTTTTTCTCATGTAGGAGATGCCGAAGACTGCAAGAATCGAGACAAGCAACGCAGTGATAAGAGGATGGATATCAAGGAGTAAGCCGAGTGCGATACCGCCAAAGGCGGTATGCGCGATTCCATCACCGATCATTGCCTCACGACGGAGAACGAGGAAGAGCCCAACCCATGATGTCGCAAGTGCAGCAATGATTCCTCCAAGTAACGCAAATTGGAAGAATTGGTACCCCAGAAGTTGAGGGATATCGAACAACAGTGAATCAATCATGATGGAAATCTCCTGTGCATTCATGCTTGTGGAATACAAAATGGAAATGGTCCCCGTACACTTTCTTTAAGATGATGTTAGGGTCACTTTCTTTGGTGATATCGCTGAGATACACTTTTTTGTTGACGCAGAGGAGTTTTGTCATACGACAAAACACCGTTGATAAATCATGGGAGACAATGACAATTGTAAGAGTTTTTTTCCGGTTTAGATCACTCAACTGCTTGTAAAAATTCTCTAGTGATGTGGCATCGATTCCTGCGATGGGTTCATCCAGAATCAAGATCTCCGGGTTTCGTACGAGTGCCTTTGCGATAAATGCACGTTGTTTCTGTCCGCCAGAGAGAGTCCCTAACCTCTTTACGGCAAGATCTTCTATGTCCATAAGATGGAGAGCATCATCAACAGCCTCCCAGTCGCTCTTCTTGAGAGGTCGACCGATGTTTTTTCGTTGTATCCTGCCAAGCGCTACTAACTCTCTCACGGTCAGGGGAAAGTGATCATCAACCTGTATTGCCCCCTGCGGTACATACGCAATGCGTTCCCATGCGGTAAACGACTGAATGGGTTCTGAGAATACGCGTATTGAACCGTTTTTTATCGGAAGAAAACCAAGCATTGCTAATAGCAGGGTGGTTTTTCCTCCGCCATTTGGTCCGACCACTCCGACATAGTCTCCCTGTTCAATTGAAAACGTCGCATCTTCAACAACCAGGTCTTTTGATCGTACAATATCTACGTGTTGTAGTTCAAGAACCACTTGTTTTTCCATACGACTCGCTTCTTTTCTCCTCTTATGATGCCTGTAACCCAATTTGTAGGTTTTCTAGGTTCTTTTCAAGTTGTTCGAAGTAATCCATGGTATCTATGGCACCAGACATCAAATACAACGTAAGAATGTGTACATTCTGACCAGTTTCTGCCTCCAGCGTACTTTTCAGCGTCTGTGCATACCTGTCAGAGTAGACAGGGTCGACGTAGACGACGTAGGTTTCGTGCTCAACCATGGCACTGACTAATGTCGCAATCGTTGATGCACTCGGTTGCTCATCAGCAGATAAGCCTATCACGCCATGCTGGTGAAACCCATACCGGGCAGCAAGGTACCCAAATGCTGCATGGGTGACAAAGATGGTGTCTTTTTGTTTTGTCGATAATCCCTCTTGGAATTCCGTGTCTATTGTGGTGAACCTTTGTTGTAACAGGGTCCATCGCTGGGTGTAATACTCTGCATGGTCCGGGTCTTTTTGGACAAGTGCAGCATAGATCATTTCTGCTTGTTGTGAAGCTATGAACGGGCTTACCCACGTGTGGGGATCATACAGGCTATCCTGATGTCCATTTCCTGCTTCACTCTCAAGAAGCGTCACAGTTTCTGTTGTTTCAACGATAAACTTTGCGGTTGTATCAATGCTTGTGAGGATGTCTTCTTCAAACCAATGATCCAGGTGTGCGCCGTTGTACACCAAGATATCTGCGTTGCTGGCTGCTGTGATATCTGAGATTGATGGTTGCCATGCGTGCAGTTCAGTGTTATCAGGTATTACTTGAGTTACGGTGATGTAGTCCCCACCGATTTCTTCTGCAAAGAAGGCTAAGGGGTAAAATGAGGCGACAATCTGAATACCATGTTGCTCATTCTGGTTTTGTGTACACCCACTTAACAGGAGAAAACCACTCATTATTCCAACAATTATGATTATTTTTTTTATCATAGGACTCATACGTTGTTTGGTGTCCTTTTATACCGAATGTATATAAAAATGTTATTGATTACTGTTATCAATAAGAAGGTTTACTGCCATGGTGAAACGATCAAGAAAAACCAAACAAAAAGAGCTGATACAATCTGAGATAGCGACGTTTACTACCCTCTTTACAGCTGATGACTTGTATGAACGACTGAGAAAAAAGGATAGCACTATCGGCATTGCAACCGTGTACCGCTTTTTAAAAGAAATACGAAAAAAGAAGGCTCTACACTCCTACGTGTGCGACAGGAAAATGATTTATTCCAAAGAAAAAAACAATCATTGTCATTTCATTTGTCAAAAATGTGATACGGTAGCACATTTTAACATAGAAAAAATCGATTTTCTTCAATCGAAAATACACGGTGAAATCTGCCATTTTCAAATTGATGTACATGGTATTTGTGAAAAGTGTTTACTTCAAGAGAACAATCAATAGAAAACAGCTTGTCACTCATACGATAACTACCGCCCATGGCGTTTAAACGACCAGGTATTCAACTAGAGAGAAAAAGTTCCGAAAGCCGCTGGAGGGAATTGAACCCTCGACCTATTCCTTACCAAGGAATCGCTATACCTCTAAGCCACAGCGGCAGCATCTCTACCGCCCTGGATAACAACGAGTCCTATTTTACTTTTTCCTTCCAGTTCCTCCCTAAAAACAGACCGTGTAGTGGCACCTACCTTGCCTGCTTTCCTCTTCAGTCCTCTTGGAGCATCAACACCGGATCTGCAAATGCAGATGGTGTCCGGAACTGAATGATGGCCCAGGAGCCTTCCTCAGGAATCACGTTCCCAAAAACGTTGACATTCTCTGTAATACCACCAAAAATCGCAGTCGTATTCAACGCTAACATCACATGGTCATCACGGGTCAACAACGGGGATGTTGAGGTGCACGAGTAGTCATCATCCTTAAGCACAATGACTCCATACTCAGAGGCAACAGAAGAAAACGCAGGCTTAGAAAAGATATTGCTGACACCGACCGTCCCGTTCACCCAGTACGTCGACGAATAGGACAAGACACATTTATTATTCGTATCAGAAATCTCTATCCGTGTATCATCAAGATCAATACTTGGCGAGCCTGACCGCAGGGTGACGATGATCACGATCTTATCGATTAATCCAGAAGTGTTATGCCCCTCAATAGTGGAGATCTCGATACCTGTTGCCACTTCTTCAAGGGTCTGACTACCCGTCCGACTTGAACGGAGTCCAAGTTGTTGCCCGGTTGAGAGGATCACGTACGCAACTATACCAGCCACGAGTACCATCGCTATGAAGATAATCATCGCACCAATGCCAAGTGCTCCTCTCTGATTCTCTCTAACCCTCGTGTGTATATTCCCCTCTTTTCCGTTAGTACCAAGTAACAGGTAGGTACTATTTTAGCATTATGACACACTCGGAACATTCTCAGGGTTGTTTGGTGTCTACAAATCTGGGTTGAAGGCATATGTTTTTGACACACCACCCTATATCCTCATGGTGACAACGCATTACTCCTCTTGATTTACCAGATGTGCAATCCCGACTTGCCTCATCGAATTTTAAACTCACAAGAGTCGGCGTCACTGGTGTTAAAAAATTAGTACACGTCAAACGACCCAATAAGAAACTTGTCATCCCGCTCGTCGTGACCATGGATCTCTTTGTTGATCTTCCCGCTCATCAGAAAGGCAGCCACATGTCACGAAACCTCGAACTGGTATCTGAGATTATTGATTCGACCGTCCAAGCACCAGTCACAGACCTAGAATCCTTCTGTGCGAAGACCGCTGAGCTCCTGCTGCAGAAACATGAGTACGCCACCTGCTCCGAGGTGAAAGCTGAGGCAGACTACTTCCTCGATGTCACCTACCCCTCAGGCAAGAACGGGTCAGAACCTTACAAACTCGTCGCCGAAGCACGGGCAAACAACAACGGGGAGCTGCGAAAACTCATTGGCGTGCAAGTCATCGGCATGACCGCCTGTCCCTGTGCCATGGAGGTAGTACGCACCTTAGACCCAACACAACAGACTTCTGCTACCCCAACACACAACCAGCGCAATATTGGCACCTTGATGATTGAGGTGCCCCGGGGAACCAAAGTCGTTGACGCCGATGATCTGATTGCTATCATTGAACAGTCATTTAGCAGCCCCACCTACAGTATCTTGAAACGAAAAGAAGAAGCAGAGCTGGTCATCACCGCCCATAAGAAACCCAAGTTCGTCGAAGACGTTGTCCGCGACATGCTCACCCGTGTCTTAAGCACCTACACAGACCTCCCTGATGAGGTGTGCGTCGTCGCACGCAGCGAAAGCGAGGAATCCATCCATAAGCACAACGCGTTCGCTGAGCGGGTCACCACTCTTGGGGAACTCCGACAGTAGATACCTGCCCCCTGGCGCCCATACTTCTCTGGGCAACAACCTTAAAAAATGCTTCTGGTTTACAGTCCCTCATGTCCAAATACCATATCGCTATCCTCCCTGGTGATGGCGTCGGAAAAGACGTCATGGACGCGGCAAAAGTAGTCCTTGACACCATTGGCCTTGACGCCGAGTACACCTACGGTGACATCGGCTGGGAGTTCTGGAAAAAAGAAGGAAATCCCCTTCCTGATCGGACACTTGCTCTGCTCAAAGAAACAGATTGTTGTCTGTTCGGTGCCATTACCTCAAAACCAAATAAAGATGCGCAGAACGAACTAGCCCCTCGCCTCCGAGCCAAAGGCTTCACTTATACCAGTCCGATAGTACGTCTTCGTCAGGAGTTTAACCTTCATACTAATCTGAGGCCTTGCAAGGCCTACCCAGGGAACCCGTTGAACTACCGGGACGACATCGATCTAGTGGTCTTTCGAGAAAACACTGAGGATCTCTACGCTGGCGTGGAGTTCAGACCAGTACCTAAGGTCGTCTTCGACGCCCTCATGACGAATAAAAAAATGAAGAAATTTGAACACACCCCGCTAGAGGAGATGGCTATCTCCTGTCGGATCAATACGAAAAAGGCATCAGCGAACATCATTCGACAAGGCTTTGAATACGCCCAGAAGCATAAACGGAAATCAGTCACTCTCGTTGAAAAACCAAATGTCCTTCGAGAGACCAGTGGTCTCATCCTTGAGGAAGCACGGAACATCGCACAAGAGTATCCTTCCATCGAATTCAAAGAAGCAAACATCGATGCCATGTGCATGTGGCTGGTGAAAAACCCGCAGAACTACGATGTCCTTGTTGCCTCGAACATGTTTGGGGATATCATCTCAGATCTTGCCGCGCAGCTCGTTGGCGGCCTTGGGTATGCGTCCAGCGCCAATATCGGCGACTCGTATGCCGTGTTTGAACCAACCCATGGGTCGGCACCAAAGTACGCTGGTATGTACAAGGTGAACCCCATGGCGATGCTGCTCACCGTGAAGCTCATGCTAGAGTGGCTTGAAGAGCACACCTCTGCGACGCAGCTAGAGCAGGCTATTGCTGCTGTCATCCAAGACAACAAGGTGAAAACCTATGATGTCGGTGGCACGAATACCACCCTTGAGGTCGCTAAGGAAGTCGCGAGAGTCATTGGATCCTTCTGAATTGAAATAAAAAAAATGAATATAATACTTTTCCTATTGAATATAAGATTTATTTACTGTAACTTAAACCAGATATAAAAAAAAAGAAAGATAGATAGTAAATACTCTATTATGGATTGAGCTTCCATTCACCCTCGACGAGGAAGAACGGTCCGATTTTCAATCCGTTTGCTGTTAAATTTTGCTGGTATCCATCAACATATAATTCTGCTTTAATTCGAGAAATACAATACTGCAGATGATCATATGAACGGATTGTTAGCTGTTGAATTTCACCTCAATGAGGAGTGACTAAAAAATCTATAGAGAATACTACTGGTTCATTGGAAAATAGTGATAATAGTGTCACCTTTCCATGTGCTATAGTATTCGAGGCATTATCACTAAGACCAACCATAAAATAGACTGAATTAAACCCATGGTCAATAATTAATGCTTCCAAACCGTCTCCAGCATCTACTGGCGATGATTGTTGTTGTTTGTAGGCGGTAGCTGTAGTTGGCAACAATATTGAAATAATTACTGTTGCAACAAATATATATCTTATCTTACTTTGACGCAAATTAGAATATCCTGCAATAAAAAATTTTCATACTAAAATTTATAGGTTCTACCTTAAATATACTTCATGGATGAAAAATAAGTATGGAGTTTTAAATATTATCAATAGAAGTACTACTGCTTAAACTTTTTTTAAATTAATATTCCACATACAATCTAATAAAAAGAGAAAAAAAAGAAGGAAAAATGTTGTTTCCTTATAATTCAAGCTGACCAGGGAATCGAGCGAAGATAAAATGTTTCATGGGCCCGAGTCCAACAACCCCAATGAAGTCGTTCTTTAAGGTTAGTTTCTGGAAGAGATGTAAAAATCCTGACTGTTTCTCACCGATACCACGTGTATTGTAGTGAACCCAAATACATCGGAATGTAATATCATGGCCACCGTTTACAAGCTGCGGTTTAGTGATTATTCCTCGTATATAGGTTACACCAATGTCGGTTGTTTCTGGTTCTTTTTCTTCGACTGCGGCTCCTGCTGCAACTGGGATTAGCGTCAATACCAGCATGCACATAAAGATAGCTAAGATTTTTTTAGTGTTCATATTTATTTCCCCAGAGACTAATATATCGATACTATATATAAATGTTTTGTTAGTTTTTTTGGTAAATTATATAAATTCTTAGTTTTCGTTCTAACCCTAGCAGCTTCCTCTGCGACCTTCTAATGACTTCATTTGCAATCTCAACAAGGAGAGAAAGATGGTCCTTGTTGCAAAAGACCCTCCCATCGACACCTATTGGTGCATCAAGACGCTCGGTACTGCAAATCTCAATTGTAATCTTCTTCCCTAGTGATTTCACTGAGGAGTTTTTGAAGCCACAGGACACCGCGGTTTTCACAAGGTGATCTGCACGCTCGAGGGTCTGTACTCCCACATGTAGGATCGGTGCCTGGGCGAGCAACCAGAGCATCCCTGTCGTAGCAGACGACGCAGCAGCCTCAAGGTCCCCCACAGTGATTTGGTGATGCCAGATGCCGAGGAATGTCGCTGTGCGTTTCTCCCCTAGCTGAGGAATCTGAAGCAGCACGATGCGCCCTGCACAACTACTCGTGGAGTACACCCCGTCCATGTCGTTAAGTATCTTGAGAAGCGAACGCACCCCTGCGTCCACTTTGTCCTCGGTGAGCGCCTTCTGGAGCGATTTCAATGCTCGCTCTTTGGCGTCAAGGAACTCTTTGCTGCCCATTGCTCACCCCATACGCTCAGAAATGGTGAGGGTGATGTCTCTCTTCTGTAACTCCTTGAAAAACACTGCGGGGTTGATGATCTCTTCTGGACAAAACACTCCGCATTCCTGGATACTTCCTTCTTCGATCATCTGTGCAGTAATCGCAACAGGATACCCTGTCGTTCGCATCATGGCCGTCATACCCCTCTCCATATCACAATAATCGATGAGGAGGTACTCTCGAACGCAAGGTTTCCTTGCTTTTGTTCCCTGACTTAGCACCTTGAGAAGCACCACGTCTTCACCCGTGGTAGGTACATATTTACATAAGAGTGAGGCAAACACATCACGAGGAGACACACTGCAGTCCTTCACAGTCAGTGGTGTTGTCTCTGCCAATCCGAGATCAAGGAGTGCTTTCATTTTCTCACAGTGACCAGGGTAGCGCACAGTCTTATAGTCAAGGTAACGAATCGTCTTCTGGTAGGTGTACGGAAGAGTGGAGCATCCACCTGAGGTGAGAAACGCCTCCATGGTCCCAAAGGGTTCAGGAAAATGGAGCGACTCCAGCTCTGTCAATGATTTCCTCTGCAGGATCTTGCCGTTGTCAAGCACCAGGGCATCCTCTACGTACTCATTGATGAGGCCGTACGGTGAGAACACAATCTGGTACATCAACGGAGGCTGTGGATGCCGAGGCAGTCCACCCACCCGTAAGTTGACGACATCAACAGTATCCAGATGATCGACTACATCTCGTGTGATGATCGAGACCAGACCGGGGGCTAACCCTGAGTCTGGGATGACGGTCACTTTGTTGCGAACCGCCTGAGCATGGAGCCGTCGTTGATGCGCAACAATGGTGTTGTTCCCCCCAAGGTCAATGAAGTGGGTCCGGGTGTCGATAGCGAGTTGCGTCAGCCTTTCGTTGTACCGATAGGGAACTGCAGAGACCACCACATCAACACCCTGAAACTGTTGTTGCACCTCTGCTGTCTTTTCAACGTTCAGAGGAATCACTTCAACGTGGGATTTCTTCAGAAACGTTGCAGCTGCGTCGCGTGTTTCAGTGTCACACTCACCAAGGGTAATAGAATCAAAATGAGAAAAACGACCAAGGTCATAGGCAATGGCACGGCCCATCATCCCGGCACCTACGATGAGTACATCCATAGCATCCCTTCAGGACTACCTTGACTCTCTGGTTACATTCAGAGGCTTTCGAAGGTCTTCTTCATTATAGCTTCTTCAGTAGTATCTTGTTTCACGATGCTACTAAACAGGATGGTCAAGAGGAACGACAAGGCAAGACCAATGAAGATCGGGTCAAGCATATTGACCAGGTAATTATCAATCATGGAAGACCCGATGATGCTCGGTGCGGTCTTGAAGTAAATCAGCACGTACCAGAAGATAGTGAAGAGGAATCCACCTAGCATGCCAACCCACGCGCCCACCCGACTTGTCTTTTTCCAGTACAACATCAGTGTATAGGGGGCAAGGAAGGTACACGCCATCAGACCAAAGAAGAACGCGGTCATGAACGCGACCACATCTAAGGGGTTGAGCGCAATCACGAGTGTTGCGATCACAATGGCAAAGGTAGCGATGCGGGTAATCATAATAGACCGCTTTGGTTCACATTTCTTTTTCATAGAGGTCTCACAAACATCTCTTCCAATAGATGCTCCAGCAGTGTGGAAGAGGGCTGCTGCTGTGGACATTGCAGCCGCAAGAATAGCAAACAGGAAAATAGCGACGAACCACTGTGGGAACAAGGTATTAATGATCGTTGGCACCACGGCATCGGGATTTGCCACTGTTGCTCCTGCGACTAACTTCGTTGGATACATGATGTCATTTTGATACATCAACACGTTGCAGAGCGGCCCGATGCTAAACGCAAAGAACGTCATTATCAAGATGAAGAACCCTCCGTAGGGGACAGCAAGACGCAGTGCTTTCTCATTTTTCGCGGTGAGATACCGGGTGATTAACTGTGGTTGTGCAAGCACACCTATACCGACCCCAAAAATCAGGGTGAGTACCATCATGAACGGCTGGGAGAACACAGGTGGCATGGATGTCAGACCATTGGGCGCCTGGGTCGCTGCTGGGCTCCCGATGCTTTGCAGCATCTCTGGCGTGAGTGCAGCAGCTGCCTCATGGGCAGGACCAATACCTCCTAGCATCGCATAGATGCCAATCGTTAACATCACCATGCCCACGAGCATCACAATACCCTGCACCATGTGCGTCCACATCACTGCGTACAACCCACCAACGATGAGATAGATGCCGACGATGACAGTGAAGATAACGACACACACCCAATAGGGGATGCCAAAGGTGACCTGGAATAACGACGCAATAGCAAGGAACACTGCAGAGGTGTACGCAACCATGAACACTCCGATGATCAACCCAGAGACTTTCTGTAACCCTGCTGAATGGAATCGATTGCCGAGTAACTCTGGGAGCGTCATCGCATTCAACGCTATGCCCATCTTTCGTGTCCGGAGGCCATAGAAGACAAATGCGATGAAGATACCAACGAAGATGTTGAGAAACGCAAGCCAGAGTATGGAATGACCATAGATAGACGCAATCCCAGAAAACCCGATGAGGGCGACTGCGCTGATGAACGTCGCACCATACGACAATGCTATCAAAAGTGCACCCATGGTTCTGCCTGCGATGAAGTAATCTTCTACTGTTTTTGTTTTCTTATACCCAAGGTACCCTAGAAAAATAAAGACCCCGGCGAACAATGCCATGGTCACGACAAAGAATGCAATATCCATTAGGGCTCCTCCGTAAGTTTCGAAGGTTCTTTTGAAGGTTTCACTGGTTTTTCCTCTGTATCTTTTTTCAAACGATAGTATACTCCATACAGAATACAGAGCACAGCAGCTAGTATTGTTCCTATCCACGCGATAAAGACTCCGACATCCATACCAAGGATCATACGTCTCAATGCCTCCTCCAACTCTCTCTAACTACCAATTCCAAACTACTGGTGGGAAAACAGGTAGCGTGATTTAATTCTTTCTTTATTTTTCAGAAACTCTTATAGAGTCTCCACTTATTCCCTTTCTCCAGACAGAGGGTTTTTATGACACAGGAATTCTGGGATAGGAAACATGAGACTCTGCCATTACGTGACCTACAAGATCTCCAATTAAAACGGTTAAAGACATTAGTATCGTACGTTTCAAAATCAAACCAGTTGTACAGAAAAAAATTGACAGAAGCACAAGTGACTCACGCATCAATTAAAACCTTACAGGATATTGAAACCATCCCTTTTTTAACCAAACAAGATTTACGAGCGTACTATCCGTTTGGGCTGGTCTGCACTCCACTCGATGACATCGTCGAGGTACACGCCTCTTCAGGGACAACTGGTAAACCTGTGGTAGGACCGTACACAGCACACGATGTTGACCTCTGGGGCGAGGTCATGGCGCGGTCCTTGTTCGCCAATGGTCTTCGGAAGACTGACATTGTGCAGAACGCGTACGGCTATGGACTGTTCACTGGTGCGCATGGGTTTGAGAAAGGGGCACAAAAAATTGGTGCCATGGTCATCACAATCAGCTCAGGGAACACAGAGCGTCAAATTGATATCATGAAGGATTTCGGCAGCACTGCACTAGCGTGCACCCCCTCGTACTCCCTCCACATCGCTGAGGTCGCAGAAGAGAAGGGGCTGCGCCCTGCAGAGGATTTCCAGCTTCGCCTTGGTGCCTTTGGTGCGGAAGCCTGGAGCGAGGAGATGCGCAGTAGTATTGAGAAGCGCTGGGGAATCACTGCTCATGAGCACTACGGGCTCACTGAGCTCATAGGACCTGGCGTGGTCTCTGAGTGTGAATACAAAAAACTACACATCAACGCAGATCATTTCTACCCAGAGATCATTGACCCGAAAACCGGGGAGACTCTCGAGCCAGGCAATGAAGGAGAACTGGTGTACACCACACTGACGAAAGAAGCATTTCCTGCCTTGCGGTTCAGGACGAAGGACCTGGCTAGTATCTCTGAGGAGACCTGTGAGTGCGGACGGACGTTACCCATCCAATCACGGATCAAAGGACGCAGCGATGATATGATGAAAATCAAAGGAGTCATTGTCTTTCCCTCCCAGATTGAAGCCGCGCTCATGCAAGTATCAGGGATGAGTGATAACTATCAGATTGTAAAAACCAAACAGGGTGATGTGTACTCCCTCTCTGTTGAAGCCGAGCCTGTCGAAGATCGCTTTCGACAGGGGCATCTCGATGACTTTGAACAGAAGGCAGAAAAAGAAATCTTCAGAGTCCTCAATCTCCGTGTTCCTGTGCATGCGGTGCAACCAAAGACACTACCAAGGAGCACGGGAAAGGCAAAACGAGTTGTTGAACGCTAATTTTTTTTTATCGCTTTTTTGTCACTCCCCACAACACCATACAAATGATGATAGCGACGAACACTGCGAGAAACGTTGCCATCTGCGTTGGAAAGAGAATCGGGAAGAGGACGGGGAGAACGGCGGCCCCGACATTACTCAATGAGATGTAGAGGCTTGCTGCAATGCCTACATTAGCTCCGGTGACTCCCTTCTCAGTCTCTTGGCTGTACAATGCGAGCGGCCAGGATGCCTGGAAACACGCGCCAAATAGAAACATGAGAAGCAGAATAACAAACCACACGACAGCGATGTAATAGATAAAAACAAAAAAGATACACCAGAATAGAACTGATCCACCCACAGCGATAAGCATGACTCGTTTCAACCCAAAATTCTTGGCAAGAAATGGCGCGAGAAACGCTCCACAAGCACAACCGTACAATAGGAACCCTGCGATGTATCCTCCCTCTGTTGAGGGGTACAGCCCATGCAGAAACCCGGAGATAACCAAGGTGATACCAACGATGAAGAATCCGATGAACGGGTAGAGATACGCATTCTTTGAACTCAGAATCTGTTTCATTCCCTGGGAAAATTTCATGGTCTGTGGTGTTTGACGGTCTTCAGGTGGAGACGGCGGGCTGTCTCGTGCGATGAGGACCCAAAGAAAAAACGCAGTGACTGCAAGGAGTCCAAAGGAAAGAAACCCGTTGTACACCTGCGTTGTGGTTTTCTCAGGGGTGAACAGCTGCATTAGAAGCGAACCAGTACCAAACCCGATGAATAGACCCGAGGCACTGATACCCACAGGCAGACCTGCGTTTTTCGAAGGAAACCACCGCAGCATCTGCGGCCCCATAGCAACAAGAATCCAGCCGAGGCCAATACCAGCAATCACACTACTGAGAAGTGTGGTTTCGAAGCTGGTGAGCAGCCATGGTCGGGCACCAAAACCAATGGCCATGAACAATCCACCAATGGAGATAGACAGCTTTGGTCCTTTTCGATCAATGAGTGACCCTGCAGGCCAGGCGAAAAAAATCACGAACATGCCGATACTAGAAATGATCAGATGCGATTCCCAACTGGGGAGCTGGAAGTTTGTTTCAAAGGTATGTATCAGTGGGGATAAGGCAAACCAGTTCACTCCAAATGCGAAAATCAAGTACCAATAGGCGGCAACAATAGCCCAACGATAGCGATACAGTCTGTGTTCCATGGACCCTGTTTCTCCGCTGCGGTGAATCTGATGTCGCTATTAAAACCTGCCTATTTGTGCCTCTCATTCAAAAAAAAAGGAGGGGTTTAGTAGAGGATGACAAAGATGAACAGTACGAACCCCTGTGCGGTTTTCGTCACCTCAGGTACGCCATCCGCCTGGACCTTCACCGTGATGGTGACTTCCCCGAACCCGAGGAGGGGTGAATCCTGAAGGCGGCTCTGGTCACCCTGCTGCAGCGTTGGGATGGTCCCTGCACTGGACTGTCCAGCAAGGAGGAATCCACCACCAGAGAGTGTGATGCTCCAGTGGACATTCGTGGCATCAGCATTGCCGTTGTTCTTCAAGAGGGTGGACACTCCAACGAGTTCACCGGTGAGTGTGCCTATGGTCAGGTTCGGTTTTGCTTCAGTGACAGTCACAGGCAGGCTCGTCGACCAGCTGCTCTCATACTCGAAGAGGTCTTTGGCTTTGACTTTCACGTAGTACGTCCCAGGAGCCGTCCACGTGTGGCTCGCTTGTACTGGGGTCCCTGAGGGATAGGGGCCGAGCCAGTCTGTTGTCGAATCCCCGAAGTTCCACTGGTACCACACGTGATCCCCCTCAGGGTCAGTGGTACTCGTCGCATACGTATACTCTTCGTTGGTGATCCCTGCGGTTTGTCCTGTTGGCGTGGCTGGAGTAGCAGGGGGATTGTTGTTGCCCCCCATCACAAGGGTGATGCCTTCGAAAGGTAGGTAGTTGTGTTTGGTGACCGTAACGAATAGCTGCCCTTGGGTAGTTGGTGTGATGGAGAACGTTTTCTGACCAGCACTGTTTGTTGTCCCCGTGAGATAGACTTCTGTTCCTTTCCAGAGGCAGACGTCGGCTTGATACACCGGGCTACCACCAGAGGTGACGGAGACGGTGAAGGTTTGAGCCCCTGTATCAATTTGCGTGGGGAAGGACGCAGTCATGCTCACCGGGTTGTCTTTCCAAATCGGCAGCTCAGGGTCACCAAGCAAGGTCAGCTCCGTGTAACAGTACTTGTAATAACTGTCGCTTTGATACGCATCGTTCTTGTGATCGGAGAAGACGATGCCAAGGTTGTCCCAGTCATCCTGGAAGAGTGACTTAAAGAAGTAGCGGTCATACTTCATGGACAAGGTGTTGGTGTACCCGGGGTTGTACCAGCCGTAGCGTGAGTTGCCGACAAATGCGATACCACCACCATTCGCATCCCGGACGAAGTGCTCAGCGATACAGTTGGATTCATCGTAGGCCGCAGGCCAGCATCCCATCGAGTAAAGGATTCCTTGTTTATTTCCATTGGATAAGGCATCCATATCACTATTCCCTAGCCCCATGCCATAATGGTTCACGTACCCGGTGCCCATGAAATCCGACCCGCAGTGATCCGCATGGTTCATGAGGTTCTGACCTGCGTTCAAGGCGTTAATCACGTTGGTCTTATGGTTCCCCCCTTGGCTGTCATAGACGGTAGTCAGCGTCCACCCTGAAGGGAGATAGTTGTTATCTATGTAGATCTTACAGTTCTCAGCAGGGGTAGAGCTATCGAGGTCAAAGCCGAAGAACCCTGCGGTTTTCGCAAAACCAGTCAACGGTGGGTTCTTCTCATAGGATAGTATTTTGTTGATGAAATTGCCGATCTGGCCAGCTGCTGTGCCTGGGCCAGTGACCGAGGCTCGCCCAACATGGACTTCGCAGACCCAGTCGTCATCATAGTCAGCGTAGTACGCATCATTCGCGATTGGTTCAGGGTCCACAGAGGAAATCGTCCGATAGTGACAGGGAACGACACTGGTATCACCGCCGAGGAGGACAAACAGGCTGCCCCAGGTGTCGTGGACATCATGTACAAACGAACGTAGTTTCTCAACATTAGTCCCGCTGTACCCTCCGCTGTTGTAGATCCAGGAGGTGGTCACAATGGTTGCAGGGACTCCTTTCTGTGTCTTCCAGTCAGCGAGTGGTTGAAAGGCGCTCACCCAGCTGTCTTGTGTGATGATGACATACTCGTAATCACCAGGCTCAACACTGCTTGGCTGAGGCGTGGTTGACGAGCGGAGCACGACGTCTTCTGTGTTGATCACGAGGTCTTCAACAAGGTGTTGATACAATGTGTATTCCTCATTAGATACTTCCATGGGGAGGTAATCGCCGCAGTGATAGCCCTGTACTGCGGTGATGAGAAATGTGACTGAGGAGAGCATGACGAGAGTTTTTTGGCTAGGAACGTATCGAACAGGGTACACAGCAAGTGTCGCCATCGCTTGTCCTGCGAGATCACAATGGTCGATGAGTTCTATGATGTTCGATGGATAGATGAGGTGTGACTGATAGACCTCAGGGTTTGGTGGATACGGCTCGGTGCCGTAGTACCCAAAACTAAGTTTCTGTGATGGTTGAGCCGGGAGTACCCGATACTCACCTGGTAATGAATATTCAGTGCTTTCGAGGATCTGCACGTCAGTTGCTCTCATATCGCCGGGGAGAGCTACTCTCATCATCTGGACGGGGAGAAGAGGACTGCCTGCCTCGGTGGTGAACCCAGCATCTTTGAATGTAACCGTATCATACCCAAAGGCAGTGTCAAACACGATATCCTGTGGAGAAAAACTGAGTGTGTACTGCAGGTGAAGCCTGGTTCCTGGGTCCTGAGCTGTTGTGATACCGGTATGCATTTGTATTGTGGCAGCTGGTACAAGCAGGCAGCTGATAGCTATACTTATCACTAGTGTTTGGTTCGAAATTGTCTTCGAGATCTTCAATACCCCCTAATATCTATGTTATAATACGTTTTTATGATATATAAATGTAGTGGCTTTCTCCTCTATGATCCTCATCGAAAAGCAGTTCAACCTTAATAAGAAAACTTCCTACAACACTTGGAGTGTCATAAAAAAAACGCCCAGGAAAGAGCCCGGCGAGGTACCAAATACCGCGCGGCTCCTACCAAGACGGCCCAGTCAGCACCAAATGCCGCCGGCACCGCCCCTAGGCATGATACTCTTTGTCATTCATAGTATTTAAACCTGTTGTGGAAAAATCACATGATGCCGTTATGAAAAAACCATTTTTTTTAAGAATTAACTCATCGTTTGATGAAGTCCTACTGTTTTAGTAGACTAGATACAGGGTGTTTGCATTTAAAAAAGGTGTCCGAAATCCAAACGGCCCAGGACAACCTTCTTCAGGTTGAACCATCCCAAACACGTCTGTTCTTGATGAGAGCCCACCACCGCCGAAACAATCAGAGACATCAATGGTTAACCGCACTTGATCTCCGTTCGTCAGTGCCGGGTTTGTACTTGAGAGTGAACTGTCAGCATCCTCAATGACGATGACTCCGAAGCGTGTTGCATTCAACCCATCGAAAAAGGACGCCTGGTACATATCGCCGCTGATTTCAGTTTTTGCATGGAACTCAGAGGCGAGGTACGTCAACACACATTTCCTATTGCCATCAGATATTTCTATGTAGCACGTCCCTAGATTGATAGCGTTTGATGCTGAGCGGGGTCGCACAGAAATCATCAGATAATTCAAGGCTGAACCGCTTCGATGCCCTTCGATGTCCACAACGCCAATGCCAGAACTGACTTCACCGCGTGTTTCTAATCCTGTTGCCATGGCTTGCGACTCTAACCGGTTTGCAGTTTGAATAATCACTGATGCGGCGATCCCTGCGACTAACACCATGGCGATAAAAACAATCATGGCACCGATTCCCATATCACCAAAAATGTCGGTGTTGAACTTTTTATCCCAGAACCATGGAAAACTCTCGTTTTCTTGTGTCATAGTCCCATCCACTTCCATCCTAGTTGCAACAGGTGAAGCGCATGTTTTTTAATAAACTTTTATTGTAGTCGAGTACGTACTAGAGTACATACTTGCATCCATAGTCTGACGGATTCCTCCTAATATTACTATTACTCTTTTCGACAAACACGTGTTCCCTTTCCTCCGGGTAGATAAAGAAAAATTTTTTAATCTTCTTCTCACTTTGCTTCTGTACCTCTATCATAAGAAAATCGGTGAACCGTGATCCGATTTGACGACATAGAGGCACAGGAAACCCCTGGAACCCTACCAGGGGTTTCTCATACCAGTTGTGTCAACAAAGCCTTACTTTTTGTATCCAGCGAAGTTAATGAATAGGAAACAAAATACTTATTGTTTTTTCAACCTTGAATCTCTCGTATGTACATCACATATGGTTCTTGTACCCATCCCTGTTTCGTATACACCTGCAGTGCAGGGCGGTTCTGCTCATGGGCGTACAACCGGAGAAAAGCGACGTTCTGTCTCTTTGCCTCTTGTTCTGCAGACTGAACGAGCCGTGAAAACACTCCTCTGTTCCTCCATGGTTTCTGGACATAGATGCTCCCGATCCACCAGATCCACGTGTTCCGCCAATCGCTCCATTCTCTGGTGACGAGCATCTGACCAACGATTGTCTTGTTGTCCTCTGCGATGAGATAGAATCCTTTTGTCTCATCTGCTAGCACCGCTTGCACTCCTCTCAGTGTCACGTCTGGGTGAAGGATCACACCTTCGGTTTCCTCTGCAAGAAGGATGTTGTGTGTCTGAATGGCTTTCACATCGTGGTGGTGTGCCCGTCGTATGATCATAGAAGTACACAAGAATGTAGCACCTACTTTTAACGTTTCGACACCGCGCAGCTATGCTGTCTCTTTCCATGCTGGAAGCGTGAAAAACACGGTGGTGCCCTTCCCCGGTCCAGGGCTTTCCACCCAAATCGTCCCCCCATGCTTCTCGACAATTCGTTTACAAATCGGCAGACTCAATCCCGTGTTTGCATGATCTGTGCGTGCAGAGTCACCTTTGTATAATGCATCGAACAGCTGGTCCTGTTGCTCTTGGGACAGGCCCATCCCAGCATCGGCAATCGAGACGATGACACAATCGTTCTTCGAAACCGCATCCACGGTAATCACCCCTCCAGCAGATACTGAGTACTGAATCGCATTCATGAGCAGATTGTTCAACACCTCACGTAGTTTCTGTCTGTCTGCGTTCACGAAGAGATCATCTGTGATTCTCTTCTCCACCCAGAGTTGATGCTTCTGTAAGAGGTATGCTCTGTTCTCAAGAACAGTATCGAGTTCAGCTGACACGGAGACCTTCTCTCTGGTGAACCCGACAATCGATGAGTCAAGTAACGAAAGATCTATCGCCTTGCTGACAATGTTTCGAATGTAGTGGAGATTACGCAGGCTGAACTTGAGGAGCTCTCTTTGTTTTGGGTCTTTCTCCTGCTTGATGATCAGTGGTAGGAGCCCCATGAGTGGCGTCAACGGTGTGTTCAGATCATGACTTAAACCCACGATGAGCTCGTTCTTTTGTTTCAAGAGGGTTTGAATCTCCTGTGTCTGATTGTGTACGTGCTGTTCGAGGACTGTGTTTTTCCCACGGAGCATCTCATTGTCTTTTCTGAGTTTATCTCCCTGTCTTTGTTGATACGACACTTTCTGGAAGAGCATCAGGCCAAACAGTAAAAAACAGGTACTCACAATAAGGCGGAGGAGGAGATCCTGAGGAGAGAGATTGGTGATCAATAACTCGAGGAATGGAACGTCGGGGAAAAAGACTGCCTCACAGGATGCGTGTAATAACCACCCATTCAAGGCGAACAAGAGGCACCAGGAAATACGAATGATACCTCTCTTGTATCTTATCAATGTTGTCTGCATACACGCTGTTCTCTCCACAAATGCTTCTATTTTTCATATAAATCTATTTAAAAGTACGGTGTGAAAATGTCACATTGAAAAATCAAGGTCCACTCTTTTCTCCCCCCTGTTCTTTGAGTGCACCATTTTTTTTAAAAGAAGAAAACAACACGGAGAGATACGAGTGGATAAATGTCATATCACTGTTTCGAAGAGACGTCTTCAGAAGAGTGTGAACAAACGCGGGTCGTAGGTAAAACGCTCGTTGGGCTGAGGCACAATACCGCATTAACTCTTCTTGGGTAAATCGCCCTAATCCCCGTTTCTTGTCAGCAACCACCGTGTATTCAGTCGCTTTAATCTTTCCTTCGGCGACAGCGTGCTGCCAGAGGGCTGATCCAATCATGTATCGTAAGGGGAGGAACGAGACTGAATGGAGTGGGAGTGATTGTGCAAACGACAGCGTCGTGTTGAAGTGCTGCTGGGTCTCAAACGGTGCACCAAAGATAAACGAACCTGTGGTGAACAACCCTGCCTGCACACTCTGGTGCACTGCAGTGCGAATGGTTGCTACCGTCGTATGCTTATGGTAGAAATCAAGGACGTCTTGGTTTCCTGATTCCAACCCGAATTGAATATGAGTCACACCCGCTTGCCTCATTTTTTCGTACAACTCTCTATCAGCAAGGTCAACCCGTGCTGCTGTCACCGAGAACTTCAACGAGAGCTGTTCCTTGATGATGGCATCGAGCAGCTCATGGGCGTACTTTGTGTTCGCAGGGAAACAATCGTCGACGATAGCGATGTGATGGTACCCTTGCTGGCCGATGTCGTGTAATTCATCGATGATACTAGCAACGGATCGGGTCTGATAGCGTTGCAGACGCATCGAGCCTCGTGAGCAGAACCGACACTGATAGGGGCATCCCCGGCTCGTGAGCATCGCCGTGAAGTCCCCGGCGCGGAGATGCGGGTTGTACTCACGCCCGTACACGTAGTGTTTCACAAGATGACGTGCTGGAAAGACACAATGGTCAAGCGAATCATTCCCCTGCGCAGCAGGACCATGGTATATCCCTGTCGTTGTCTGATAGGTGACACCAGGGATTTCTCCGAGGTGTGTTTCTCCCTCCAGTGCTTTTTTAATTTCCAGGATGACTGTCTCACCATCACCCTGCACGCTGATATCGGCGTGTGTTTCTTCCAAGGATTGTTCAGGGAGAAGCGTACTATGCGGACCCCCAATAATGACCGGGAGGTCTGGGTCGTGTTGTTTCATCACTTTGACAAGATGTGCTGCTTGGTGCACAGAGGTGCTGACCACAGTCATACCCACTGCATCTACCCCTTTCAATGCCTTGGTGAGAATCTCGTCGCGATACGGTTCTGCGGAGAAATCCAGGACGGTCACCTTATCTGCTTCCTTCTCAAGCACCGCAGCGCAGTACAAGAGTCCTAGCGGAGGTGATAATCCATAAAACACCTTGGTTGCCCTGATAAAAAAAGGTTCAGGAGGAGGGTACATCAACAGAAATCGCGTCACGCACACCCCCTCGCTTTCGCCCATCACGCAATTGGTGGTTCATAAGACTCGGTGCTCAACATATCACAACATTCTTTATTAACCATCTCCCAAGCTTGAAAATTTTTCCTTTGCCACTCCTTCATTTACGCATGGGTACTAGCCTTGAAGTGAATCCATATGGACCCTTCATACGGTGGCATGATCTCGGTTCCGATAGGAATGAAAATAGAAATCTGTACCCATATCCAGTCCCGGCTAGTATTCCGAGAAAAAACCATTGTTGTATCATTGTAACGGACATGAGCTGTTTCATCCCAGCCGGTTTCAATCACAGTGCCATTCATGTTTGAGGGATCACCGTTTCCCGCTGCAAGAATCCAGGCGTTTGTGTTCGCGTCGGTGAGCGATACACCGTTATCCACCATCTGGATTCGCGCAGAGGACTCCTCAAGCGCAGCTTCTGTGGTATGGTTCCCATGTAACCACACCGAGAGAAAACTTGAGCCATTCCCCGAAACGTTGATGTACGTGATGTTAATGGGGAACTGCTCTTCGTTCACAATAGCGAATGCCGCAGTATAATTCTTCACATTCCCTAATGAATGATTTCCTAACATGAGCTGATAGTACTGAGACCCGCTACTGTTATCAAGAATACGTAGTGCACGGGGCTCATCTGCAGAAGAGTTGTCTGCTCCCACAAAGCGAATATCAGCATTACTTGGATGCACGATTCCAAATGAGTACGGGATTTTTGTGGTTGCATACTGGGTCGCAATCACGACACTCAGAATAAGCATGAGAATTCCAATAAACATGAATTTCCGACGTATGCATCCCATCAGACACTGTACACTGTAGAAGTTAAAAAATTGTTTTTGTACCTAGCTACTCAACTACTCATACAACTAGGTATCCCGGTGTCCTACTCCTGCCTGAGTACTCAGATGGGACTGCACCTTAACACTCCTGTGTTTCTAAAAAAATTTAATGGAAAAAGAGATGGCGAAGCAAGGGAAACGCATGCGGAAACCGGTCCATGAGCACTCGGAGGAAATCGATGATGTGAGGCTGATGAGCGTACGGTGTCGCGAGCGATACAGGGACGGTCTCGTAATCACTACTGTTCTCACTGTTCACGACGGTGATGTCTCCAGTGAATTGCCTATTGAATCTCCACGGAGCAACCACGCTGACATTAATGGTGACCGGTCCGTCCTCAGGGGTGAGGTCCTCCCCACTGAGAGGCTGAATCGTCCAGGTTCCCCAGTCAGGCCATCCGGTAATCTCCCAGCTCAGATTCGAGAATGCTTTTCCTACGTTCTCCACGGTGAAGCTAGCGGTGATGGTTGCGCCTGGTCGCACGTTCGTCCAGATTAAGTCCCCCTCGCATGAGAGATCCGGCCCCAGCTTGATGCTCGTATCAAGGGACACTGGTATGATGAGAGCATCGCTCTGGTTATCGATATTGATGACTTTCACTTCTCCTGTGAAGAGGTGATTCTCCACGTTTGGTGCAATCACGTTTGCTGTGATAGTGACAGGGCCGTCTTCCGGAGTGAGGTTGTTCCCAAAAGGCGGGGTGAAGGTCCACGTGCCCCAGCTGGGCCATTCCAAAACTGCCCAGTCAAGGTAGGACCCTGCTTCACCGGTGTTTGCAAGAGTGAATGTACCGGTGACCATGTGGTTTGGTGTGACGTTCGTCCAGCTCAACTGACCTTCACCTGATAAGTCGGAAACCCCGGTATCCTCTTTCAAGATATTCAGAATGATTCCTTCTATGACCGTGAGTCCATAGGGGACTTCATCAGGGAGTAAGTACCATCCATTGTAGGAGCCACCCCAGCCGAAGTTCAGATGGTAGTAGTCGTTGGTGTTGTACCCATCAATGACAAGGTTATGCCCCATGGTCCAGGTTGGGTTGACGACTGCGAGATGCGCGGGGAGGGCATCCATCATGTTATGAGAGAGTTTTGGGTACAAGAGAGGGTTGTTGTCATTCATCAGTTCGACTGAGGTATAATTGAACCGCTGATAGGCGTCATAAGCTTGATTCACACCAAAGGTCCCTGAGCCACCTGTGTTGTACACCTGACGTGCAGCGACACCACAGGCAAATACCAGGGCTGCTTTTTCTGTGTTGGTTGGTGGGATGTGATTGCTGTAATGGGACTGTAAGGAAGTCAGGTGCGTGTTCAGCTGTGGGAAGGAGGGAAAATCGTAGGTCAGATAGTCGTTGTCTATCCAGTACTGATTCCCACCGTAGTTGTGGTAGTAGTCATCACCATCATCAAAAGCGATGTTGTTGGTCGTGTTGTGGTAGTTTAAAATCTGGGCCATGGCGACAGCAGGACAGCCTGCGACACTGCGTCCACCGTTGACCAGGTCTAGAGGGCAGAGACTGTTGTACGGAGCATTTTGATGCCAATTGGTGTACAACCACCCTCCTGTTGGGGTGGATCCCTCAGGTGGCCACTGTTCAAACCCGTTGTACAACACTGGCGATTGGTCAAGGAGCGACTGCCAATAGAGGCGCCTCTCTGCTCGTACTGTCTGAGGTAGAGTATTCAGCGTAGTCAGACGAAGCGTCAGGTCAGCGACGAGCAGGGTGTAGAGAGGATTGGTATCGTCTCTTCCTTGGAACGAACTGGTGAATGAATACGTAATCACAGGGGGTAAATCAAAGGATGCAGATACCACGATGTACCCGGTTGGGTGCAGTGTCACAAGGTAGCATATCGGGTTCCCCTGGTCATTGGTGATGTCATGTATGTCAGTGGTGACATACTCTGTTTTTTGCAGGGCGTTTACGTGCGCATGAGCGACAGTTCGTGCAGTATCATGATCCACGACTGATGATGCATCAATAGTGATGGTGGGTTGTGTACTACTGTTGGATATCCCACTCAGAGTAGTCATGAGCAGTAGACTAATAAGTATAGCTCCTGTTACAATCGTGCTTGGTTTGTACGACATCATACCGTCTCCATAGAGGAGACTTGTATAGAATAATCTCTATATAAATCTTCATCATCGTACGCCATCTTTTTTTGTTAGCATAGTCGTTTCAATTCTTCTATTATGCTGGGGAGGTGGTCTTCGACGTCCCGCGTAGAGAATTGTCTGATTCTCCACCCTGCTTCTCTTAACACACTTTTTTTCTGTGCATCACAGGCGTCAGTGATATCGATGGCATACTGACGTCCGTTCACACACAAAGCAAAATCAACGTGGAAGGGTGCCTTCCCATGAATGTAATACTGTGGGATGAGGGGGAGATGATGCTTTGTAGCCTCCTCGTACAGTCGTTTGTGGAGTGGGGAGTGTTGAGTCTGATTTTGCCTCATTCTCGCATCGACGTACTGTGCTAAATTCTGCAGTGGTCCTGCTGTCTGCGCACACGTCTCTTTATCCCCAACGACAATGAACAGGCTCTTTGCTCTCGTCACTGCAACGTTGAGGAGTTGGCTGGTGGTTTGGATCCAGTGCAATGTCCCTTGTTTCACGCCCTCAGAGACTGCTGGTGAGAAAATGATGATATCCTTTTCATCTCCTTGGAAGCGATGAGCAGTGCCGATTGTCACTGGTGTTGGATAGAGGTCTTTGAACACCTCGAGTTTTGCAGAGATGAGTTCACTTTGTGCACGGAAGAGAGTGACAATGCCTACAGACGTAGATTTCGACGGAAAGGTCCCAAGGATCTTCAGTGCTTCTTCTGCCACTCTCTCTGCTTCGATTTCATTGTACGGGCTTGTCGCATGAATCGTTTTTCCTCTCACGTGGTGCCACAGGATGTGTGTAGTCAGCGAGGGGTGCTGCAGCAGCCGTGTGTCATCTGTCGCAACTGTTAATTGTCGGTGGTAGTAGTACTCGTTGGAAAATCCGATGATATCGGGGTGACAGCGGTAGTGTTCGTTCAGCAACAACGGCTGTTCATTCTGTGCGTGGATGATGCGCTCTGCAAGGTGGTAGAGGGAATTCTTTGTGTACGAAAACCACTCGTACTGTTCGTCGGAGAGATGATGATCGACTGCCAAGGTCCGGTCTTGTGCTTCGGTGAGCAGTGATATGTGCTTGAGTTGATAGGGGTCTCCTATGATCACCACGTGTTTGGCTCGGTAGAAGAGGGGGAGTGCCGAGACGATGTCACACTGTGATGCTTCGTCGATGATCAGCAGGTCAAAGAGGTTGTTTTTTAGGGGGAAACTCTGCTTCGCTGAGAGATTCGTGACGACCCACACAGGGAAAAATGCTTGAATCTGCTGCAATGTCCGGAGTTGTTCAGAGAGCAGTTGTCGAAAGACCCGCTGGTCTCCCACCCAGGATGCGAGTTGCTCTGAGGCTGAGAAAAACGAAGTGATACGTTGCAGGTCCTCTTTTGATGCCTGAGTCAGTTTGTGTACCCAGTGGTACTCAAAGAGGGGTTGTGAAACGTCAAGTAGTGTTTTTTGGGTTGCGGACAAGCTGTGTTTTAAGTCCGCGTACGTTGGGTGGGCTAGTAAAGATTTTTTTATTTGGTGGAGTTCATCGTCAAGCAGTTCTAGTTGTTTTAAGGAATAGATCCAACGGAATACTGTTGTCAGAGGGACATTCTTGTTCACGACCATATTGTCTACACATGATTTCAGAGTCTGAGGGATGAGATCATAGTATTTCCTGACACAGCGTTCCTGCTGCTTTCCTCTGTGCCGCTGGGTCAGTGCTTGGAGTACACCTGCGGTGTTGAAGTACCGGTGTGCATCTTGTTGGATTATGAAAGCATCAATGAGTGGTACTGGCTGGTGAAGACCTCGCCGTACTATCTCTTGTGGGAGGTGTTCGATGAGAGTGTCTTGGGCGTCCTGTACTTTTTGCATTGATTCATTGAGTGTTCCTAATGCTCTGATGCTCTGTTCAATGGTCATCGTTGTTTGAATTCCTCGGACCAAGTCGTGTTCCGTCTTCTTCGGTGATGGTGTGGGCAAGAGCGGTTGTGTTGCAAACGATGTCAGTTCTGTTTTTGTTCGCTGTCTGTGCTCTCGGTGTCCCATGCGCACGGGGAGTTTGTATGGGAGTAGTGCATGGAATTTCTCAATGACGACATCAACCGCTTTGTTGTTCTTACTGGCGAATAGTACTGTTTTATTGTGGTAGATTGCATTGGCGATGATGTTGAGAACCACCTGGGATTTCCCGGTTCCTGGTGGTCCGGTAATCACAGTCAATGGGTGGTGAAGGGCGTGTTGTACTGCTTGTTGTTGTGATGCGTTGAGTAAAAACACTTGCAGCAGGGGTGTAGAGGAATCCACGCGTACCGTGGGGTGGTACTCACCCGTGAGCAGAAGCAGCAGCGATGTTGATGCGAGGTCATCGAGTGGTTTCTTTTTCAGCTGGTGTAATTCGACGATGACATTATGGGTGATGTCGATGCGTTCTCCGAAGTACACGAGTGCTTTGTTGATGGGCGTCAGGGCGATGGTTCTCTTCAGGGGGTGCTGATCAAGCGTGGGTGAGAATGTGCTGGTGTCGATGTGCAACTGGTCGCAGAGTAGTCTCAGGGTGGATTGGAACTCCTCCTGGTTGCAGTGCTGCTGGATGTTGATGAGTTCTTCAGCGGAAAAACCGGACTGAGAGAGGAGGTAGTGGTTGACTCGTATGGTAGACGAGGTTTTCTGTAGAATAGTGTGTTGTTCATCTTGCTTAAAACGCACTTCAATAAAAAACAACGGGCTAATCATGCCTTCCGGGCCGCTCATTATCGGATAGCCATAGAACAAGGTTCTATTGCGCTGCTGAAGCAAAGAGGTCTGGAAAAACCTTTTCACAGGGTCTGTGTGTTGGATGGTCACCTCTGAGTGGTTGGCATGAAACAGTTCCTCATGGTGGGATGGGATGCATATGAATTGTGTTCCTTCCCTTCCAGCGTCAAAGGTGACGGAGAGCATGTCTTCTTGCGTTAGACAGTTGATGTAGTAGTCAAGGAGATTGCTGAAGGTTTTCCCAGACATTTGCTTCGGCATTGTCCTCCCAGACAATTCCATTCAGCATGGGGCGGTGTAGTCCCCAAGTGAACAACCCTGAAACAGGGTCATCCCTATATAAATCTATTTTTTGTATTAAATTCTCTCAATATTAATAAAGATTGTAAAAAATAGGTAATAATTATATAGACTTCTTTTATTTTTATAATAGTAATTTTTATATATAATAAGAGTATTACTTTTGTTATATTAAGTTTGAAAGGAGGTAAAGAACCATGTTTATGAACCAAACAACTATGAGAAAGTATCCCCTAAAACGGGTCATCACCACAGTAGTCGTTGTGAGTGCATTGATCCTCTCGGCCTATGCCGTCCCCTTCGGACGCTTCACAACAGCGACACCCGTGAGTAATAACCCCCCCTATGAGCCAAGCAATCCTTCACCAGCAAATGGCTCTACGGACATAAACATCACCTGTACTCTCACCTGGACTGGCGGTGACCCTGACGGTGATCCCGTCACCTATGATGTGTACTTTGGCATGACCAGCCCACCAGTGCTGGTTGCAGCGAATCAATCCGCAACCGAATATGATCCTGGTCTCATGAACTATTCAACATTGTATTACTGGAAAATAATTGCATGGGATAATCAGAGTGCCAACACCTCTGGCCCCGTGTGGGAGTTCACCACAGAGCCTCGACCCAACAACCCACCCTGCGTGCCGAACACACCCTCACCAGCACACAATACAACCGGTGTTGCGCTGACGACCATGCTGTCCTGGGAAGGAGGCGATCCTGATAATGACACTGTCTGCTACGATGTGTACTTCGGTGCGATCAGCACACCACCGTTGATTGCAGCGAATCACACGACCACCACCTACGACCCCGGGATGCTTGCGATGAATACCACCTACTACTGGATGATCATCGCCTGGGATAGCTACCATGCCTCAGCCGCAGGACCTCTGTGGAAGTTCACCACCATTGAAGAAGGTGCGATAGTGGTGACCATCGAACGACCTTTGCCAAACCATCTCTACATCCAAGATGTTGATCGTCATGAATTCACCCGCATCAACCAGACCATCGTCTATGGACCAATAACCATTAACGCCTCTGCGACCGCAGATGCTGGGATTGATTACATGGAGTTGTGGATTGATGGGGTGTTAAAGGAAACATTCAATGCCTCTAATCTCACCTACCACTGGAAGCACATCATACAATTCAACGGCCTGTCCCTTACTCATAAGATCACCGTTGTCGCGTTCGATACCCTAGGACAGAACACCTCGACTGAACTCAACGTCACCACCTGGCGGTTTCACCCACTGCCGTTCATCCTTGCCGGTGTAGCGTTTGGATCAACCTTAGTGCCGCACACCAAGATAAAAGGATTCGTGTTCAACCTGAAACAGACCGGTGCAGGAATATCCTTCTTCGCCTTGCACATCAAGTATACGACAGTCGGCTTGCTGAAGGTCGCCAAAGGAACTGTAAACCTCAAACGTGTCCGCGTGAATGCCGTGCTTGGCCCCGTCTCCATGCTGAAATTTGGTCCGCTGAACAAATTCACCTACATCTCGTGTACCATCCTTGGTGGCCTACCCAATACTGTTGGCGGGCGAGCCTCGTCTCCAGGATCAGGACTGGTGCGACAACTCCTCTCAAGAAAATAAACACGCCTCTGCAGGAACAAAGCATCCACCAGTACTATTCGAGAGCGATTCCTCACGGTGCTTGCTCAACGAGAGGATTTCGTGCCACCTTCCCCTCAACAGAGGGATCCACGATTTCAATACAGATTGGGTTCAGCGAGCCGGTCACCTGAATTTTAATCTGACCAGCGTCCTCGAACCGCTGCAGCTTCTTTAACTGCACGACGGTCTTCTGCGTAGTCTCAACGATCTCACGAATCGTTGTCCTATGCCTATCGATCTCATCAATGAATTTACTGTGCCACCAGATCACATACTTTTTTGGCATACGCGCCTCCCGTTCATTCCATGGTTCATATCTCGTTCTCTCATATAAATAATGCGAAGACAGAAACAGACCATTTCTCCTGTGCTGTGCGCCCAATTGGAAAAAGAGATGAACGAAAAAACCCAGGAGAAATCGTCTGCTACAAATCCTGGTAACTCCACAAGTACATACCATTAATATAACCGAGTTGCTTTGTCAGCCTCACCACATGCACGGAAAAAACAGCGCAGCTGAAGCCTTCATACAAAAATATTCCACGGTCATCATCATGTTTCCCATTATTTTCTGGGCGTTTGCTTTCCCGCTCATCAAACTCGCTCTCACTGAATTAACTCCCATTAATCTTACGATCCTACGACTGTTCATCGTCTGCGCCGTGTTCCTGCTCGTCTTCATGATAGCCCCACAGAGATTTACTCCGTTGCAAAGGAAAGACCTCCTTCCTCTCTTCCTCTTAGGATTCCTTGGTCTAGTCGTCTACCACCTGGGACTCAATTACGGGGAGCAGTACATCTCACCATCTGCTGCAAGCCTGATCATCGCCACGATCCCTGTCTTCACGATCATCTTCGCATCCATCATCCTCAAAGAAAAAATAACACTCACCATCGCCGCAGGCATCCTACTCGCCCTTATCGGTGTCATCATCATCTCTCTTACAAATACCCCTGGTAATCCCTTCGAAATACAGTACCTCTCCGCAGCAGTCGCAGTGCTCATTTCTGCTCTTGTCGGTGCAGGGTACACCATAGCAGGAAAAAAACTCTTACAGCGTTACTCTGCCCTCTCTTTGACGGTCTACGCGTTTCTCTTCGGCAGCCTTGGGCTCCTCCCGTTCCTCTCACCGTCATTACTCACTGAAGCTGCTGCACTGAGCTGGAGAGGATGGGGCGCTGTCCTGTTCTTAGCACTTCTGCCCACGGTCATCGGCTACGTCATCTGGTACTTGGTGTTAACCGTAAAAACCACCTCTCAGATCAGCGTGTTCCTGTACTTCATCCCGGTGCTCTCCACGATCATCAGCTACGTTCTCTTTCACGACTACATCACCTGGTTTTTCATCCTTGGTGGCATCTGTGTCATCACCGGTCTTATCATAGTCAATACAAAACAGAAGGCACCACGTGAGCATACAAAGAAGATCAGCTGACCAACAAGCCATAGCTTTTTAACCCCATGGTCTTTCTGATTTGCTACTCACAATGATAACAGTCACACACCTCACGAAACGGTATGGGAAGGTCACAGCACTCTATGATGTCACCGTGCAGTTCCATGATACAGAAGTCGTCGCTATCATGGGGGAAAACGGTGCAGGAAAAAGTACTTTACTAAAGATCCTCGCAGGGATATTACCGTACGACACCGGTGATATTTCCATTGACTCCTACTCCCTCAACACACAGTCGCTTCTCGCACGCAAACAACTCGGCTACCTCCCAGAGATGCCGGAGCTCTACGACCGCATCACAGGACGGGAGTTCCTCTACTACATAGCCTCATTACGGAACCTCACCGATGCTGACACACTCATACCTCGGCTCTCAGCAATGATTGGCATCGACGATGCTCTTGACTACGAGCTCGGTGGGTACTCCAAGGGCATGAAACAAAAGATCTCCCTCCTCTCCGCGATCATGCACGCCCCGCGAAACCTGCTGTTAGACGAACCCGTCTACGGGCTTGATCCTCTCGCGGCACGAACCATTCAAGAGTTCATCCAGCAACGACGGGGAACAACGGTGATCGCGACCCACGCCACCACCCTTGTTGAAGCTGTCGCCCACCACGTGTATTTTTTAATGCAGGGCCGTCTCATCGCACATGACAACGTCACCGCACTCATTACCCAGCATGGTAGCATTGAAAACGCATACTTCCACTATAAGGAGAAGCCACCTTGTTGAACACAGCGGTTCTCTTGTTCCATGAAACCACGCGCAGCCTCCGTGGAAAAATCACCCAGTCACCAATACTTTACCTGTTTTTTTCTGCGATGATTTTCTTTTCCATTGTTATGTTTGCATTTCTCGCCTACTTCCTGGTACATACAGACACCATCGTCAGTTTCATGGATGTCTTCTACTCCGTGTTTTTCCTGCTCTTGATGAAATCTGGCTCTGATGTCCATCGCTTGTTCATCAAAGCTCCTCAGGTCTCCTACGCGTTCACCACACAGGTTTCCCATAGAAGAACCCTCTGGGAGATCATTGTGTTTGTCCTTTTGATGAACCTTGGGTTGTGGTTCCTTTTCTCTCTGTTGTTCCTGCTCGTCCTCTTCGGGTTGCATGTGCCGATTGACTACCCTGTTGAGTACGTCTTATTTAGTGTGAACATCGTCGTTGCTGTTCTCCTTGGGTGTTCCCTTGCGTTGCATTTTTTCTCAGCAAAATCCTATCGAATCCTTCCCACCTTAGGCCTCCTTGGGTTTTTCTGGTGGTCCCAGACGATGCTGTTTTTTGCAATTCTTTTTCCACTTGCTCTACTACACTGTGTTTGGAGTGTCACGCATGGGCTCGACTCCTACCTGTATGTGAAGCGCAAGCATCGTGACAAGGAACGGGCGCAGGTTCATCTACGCTCCAGCCTACCAACCTTGTTCTATCGTGAGGTGACTGTTATTTGGCGGGACCGATTGTTCTTCAGCTTCGTTGGTATGTCAGTTAGCACTGCTCTGTTTACGGGGTACTTGTACATGTACGGTGCTGATCTGTTCATCCCAGAATCCCTTCAACAGATGATGAGTGGTTTTCTCCCCTCGCTCTTCGTGTTCCTTGGGTGTTACATCGTGGTTATGTACACTGCGGTGTTCCCGGCATTAAACCTGTTTCTCACTGAGGAGAAAACCATGTGGATCCTCCGACATCTCCCATTACGAGATGAGACGATTCTCTACGGGAAAACCCTGGCACTCGCCTTGTGTTTTCTGACAGCACTACCGTTTCTTGCGTTCATCCCTCTGTTTGTTGGTGTTGTTGATTTGGTCTTTCTTTCCTGGTTCCTGGTGTTTTCGTTTCTCGCTGCGGTCATCATCGCGGTTCCCCTCGGCGTCAAATACGTGGGAAAAAAATCAGATATCCTCTTGTTGTACAGCGTAGCGATGATCCTGTTCATCCTTCTCAGTGTGGTTGGCGCTGGGTTGAATGTATTGCGTGCTACTGTGACCATATCTCTTCTGCCGCTCTACGTCCTGCTCTTATGCTTGGAGTTCACCATGTTGTTTCTGTCGTTGAAACTGTCGACAAAAATCCTTTCTGTAAAACCAGCGGCTCTATGAGGTTAGAGATCAAGGAGGTTTACACCCAGCCTTGTATCAACGACACGGTTCACGGTTCCTTCGATGACATCAATGACTGCCTCGCAGGTTACACTGACGACTGCTTTGCTGAGGTGTCCACCGAATGACTGATGCGCTGCATTGCAGACGTTCACATGCAGATGCAGGTACACTTCTCCGTTCATGGTGGTGATGTTCCCGCACAGTGGGATGATCTCATGGTCACCGGTGAACTCCTGGGAGTCGTAGTGGTGTGTACGGGTGTTCAACAAACCGATCGTCAACTGATTTGCCGCTCCGATACCAATGATAGTGCCCAGAGAGATGTCCAGTTGGGTGCACACCTTTTTGAGTGAGTCGACAACTTCTTCTCCTTTGTCGATGCGGACAAAAACCTTGTTTTCAAGCCGTTGATACTTCATGTGGATTGAAGCATTGGTTTGCTGTATTTAAAGATTTATTTGATAACACACCTTCGGTGAAACATGTACTTCCATTGCTGACCAAATGTTTTAATACGGCTCCCTATTTCTGTTGTGCAATCTTCTTGCCGTCCTAGCTCAGTTGGTAGAGCACTCGGCTGTTAACCGAGCGGTCGCCGGTCCGAGTCCGGCGGACGGCGC
>JAFGML010000020.1 GCA_016927555.1 Thermoplasmatota archaeon | reverse complement strand
GTCGGCAAGATGTCTGGTGCTGTTGGTTCAGGTGCTGCGATGGGAGCACATGCCTTGAAAATCCAGGAGTTGGTGATGACCGATTTGAAGCTCGGTGTTGAGGATGCCGCGACACAGATAGTGGGACGTGATCGCTACATCGAACTGCTGTCGGTCTTGTCAAACATCGCCAGCAGCATGGAGAAATTCGCAACAGAGATTCGGAATTTACAGCGCAGTGAAATAGGGGAAGTCTCTGAGGCATTTGAGACAAAAAAACAGGTGGGTTCTTCTACGATGCCGCAGAAGCGAAATCCGATTCTCTGTGAGCAAATCTGCGGGATTGCCCGAGTGATCCGCAGCTTCATCATCCCTGCGTACGAGAACGCGATTCAGTGGCATGAGCGTGATTTATGTAACTCGTCATCTGAGCGGTTCATCCTGCCTCATTCCCTGATCATGACAGACTGGATTGTCTTTCAGATGAACAAGGTGTTCAAGACCCTGCAGGTGTACCCGGAGAGGATGCGGGAGAACCTCGAGAGATCCAAGGGTCTGCCCATGGCAGAAGCTGTGATGACAAGGCTAGTGGAGCAAGGGATGGGCAGGGGTGATGCCCATGAGCTTGTTCGGTTGTGTTCGATGAAAGCGGTTCATGACGACCAGCATTTGCTGACAATTCTTCTTCAGAACCCACGGGTCATCAAAGTATTGAAGAAAAAGGAGCTGGAAGAAGCGATGAACCCAAGAAATTACCTTGGTGTCTCTGAGAAAATCATTAATCACGTCGTCAAAAAGCTCACACGATAGAAGAAAGGGTGCAAGACACATGGAGAATCTTGAGCGGTTAACAGCGAACACGGAGGAAGTCGTCACCATCGAGGAACTCAAAGCGGTGTTGCAGAAACCAACACCGAAAGCGTACATAGGATTTGAGCCATCAGGGGTCGTACATCTCGGGTGGAAAATCTGTGTGGAAAAGATAAAGGATTTTCTCGCCTGCGGGTTTGACTTCACAGTACTGCTTGCGGACTGGCATGCGTACATCAACGACAAGCTCGGGGGGGATATCGAGAAGATTAAACTCTGCGGAAAGTACATGGAGGATTGCTTTGCTGCCATGGGGGTTGACACCAGTAAGGTACGGTTCGTGTACGCAAGTGACTATGTGAATGACTCAAAGTACTGGGAGTTGGTGCTGCAGACTGCGAAAGCCACCTCTGTTGCCCGAGTGAAACGAGCCATGGACATCATGGGTCGGGGTGAAGAAGAAGCAGAAAAAGATCTCTCAAAGTTGTTCTACCCGGCGATGCAGGTCTCTGATATCTTCTACCTTAAGCTTGATGTGGCGTACGGGGGAACTGATCAGCGTCATGCTCACATGCTTGCGCGTGATGTTGCAAAAAAGACAGGGCGGATTGCTCCTGTTGCAATTCATACGCCGCTCCTCACGGGTCTGCAGGCAGGCAGCCGCATGAACCCTGTGGAAGCCAAGATGAGCAAGAGCAAGCCTGACTCGATGATCTCTATTCATGATACACCAGAGGTCGTGAAGAAGAAACTGAGCAAGGCGTTCTGCCCGGAGAAACAGATCCAGGGAAACCCGGTGTTAGAGATTTGTAAGTTCATCATCTTCCCAGACCTCGGCGGTGCACCGTTCATCATCAAACGACCAGAGAAATTCGGGGGGGACCTCCACTTCGAGACCTATCAGCAGCTCGAAGAATCGTTTTCTGCGGGTCTCCACCCCTTAGATCTGAAGAATGCCACAGCAGACTCTATCAACAGAATCCTTGAGCCGGTGCAGGCGTTCTTTGAGAAACACCCAGAGCATTATGCGCAGATGAAACAGAGCGGTATACTCCCTTAACTATCCTTGTTGTCTTCACCATCGCAAGTACACGAGGTTGTTCTCTTTGTCAAGAAAAAAGTTTAAATGACTTTTCATGATTCTTCATTGCTGATGTTTGGTTGGTTCCACAGCATTTTTAGCCTGATCTTTGTCATCGTAGGATGTGTTATATTCGCAGCAGGATTCTATTTTTTTAAGCAGAAGCGGCTCATAGAAAATATTCCGACGTCGAAGGTCCGGTCACTGGCGATGGGGCTAGTCGAAGTGAATGGAACCGTCGTTCCCGTGGAAGGCAAGCTTCTGCACAGCCCGTTAGCACAGAAGGATTGTGTGTACTACCGGTACTTGGTGCAACGTCATGAGACGACCCGTGATTCGAAGGGGCACAGCCAGAGTCGATGGGTAACGGTACAGGATGACCGCTATAGTGTCCCGTTTTATCTGCAGGACGACACGGGAAAAGTACTCGTGGATCCCACGAAAGCGATGGTTGACCTTGTGACAGATGCTCAAACACAGCGCGGGAACATGCGGTATCAGGAGTGGTGCATTGAACCTCAGAACACGTTGTACATCATGGGGACGGCAGGGAGAAACCCTGGACAAACAGAAGCATCAGCAAACCATGTCGAGAACATCATGATTCAGAAGGGACAGCATGAGAAGTTTTATTTTATTTCAGATTCACCAGAGAAAAAACTTCTAACGAAATTTTCACTAGTAACCTACCTGCTGTGGGTGATCGGCGGTGTCTTCATTATCATTGGTGTCATCGTGTTCCTCTCTGTGACAGAATTCATGAGGATGTTCTTGTAAAAAGGAGTGAAGAGAGTATGGATCTTGGACTCATCCTTGCCATAGTCATCGGGCTTATCCTTCTCACAATCGTTGTGATCTTGCTGCTGATTTACAACGGCCTCGTTCGCCTGAAAAACAATATCAAGAAAGCATGGGCGAACATAGACGTGCTGTTGAAGCAGCGGTCTGACGAGCTACCTAATCTCATCGAATGCGTCAAGGGGTACATGGAGCACGAGCGCAGCACCCTTGAGGCGATTACGAAAGCTCGGACTGAGGTGCTGCAAGCATCGACGCTCTCCAAGAAAGCTGCTTCTGATAGTGTGATTACCGAGTCTTTGAAAACGCTGTTTGCTGTTGCAGAGAAGTATCCGAATTTAAAGGCCAATGAAAATTTTTTGAAGCTGCAGACTCGTATCACGTCACTGGAAAATGAGCTGGCTGATCGCCGGGAGTTCTACAACGACAGTGTCACCATCTACAACACCCGCATTCATTCCATTCCCGATATGATTGTTGCTCGGATGATGAAGTCTACTGACGAGCAGTTGTTTTCGGCATCAGAAGAAGACAAGGCGCTGGTTCAAGTCAGTATCGGGAAATAAAAAAAAAAGACAAAGGGAGACTGTGGCATCTCCTTGCGTGTCGTTTTTTAAGCATCAGGGACGTACGGGACAAATGCAGGGTCACCGTAGATGTGGTACTCAAAGAACGACTGGAACTTGTTATCCAGGCGGGGGTCGAGCCCTGAGGTTCCCGCGGTGCTCTTGATAAGGTCACTGTATAGTTCGTGATCCAGTGCAGCGACACCGGTCGTGACGAGTGGGGGTGACCACCAGACTTCCCAGTCCCAATCCTCAGGCAGATACTTGTTTTTCGCCTCGGTGAACGCCTCACCGATGCTGGTGCCTTTTACTTTCAGCTCCTCACAGGTGTCCGTGAAAATCTTGTCTCCGAAGTGCTGATCTGGGTAGATGCCCTGTCGTGCGTTCCTCGACCACTGCAGAACCCGGATGAGTGCCTGCCCGGGGAAATCGTACATCGTGTTCTTTGGTTCGAGGTACCCGCCGGGGATATTGGAGGTGGTTGTTGCAGCCACCACCGCGTTACAGCCTGCGTGGAGGTACGCCTGGGTGATACTCTGGGTCGGGTAGATGCCGTCGAGTTTCCCGCAGATGCAGCTCTCAATCCACAGGAAGGATGGTCCAAGGTTCATGTTCTCCACATTGCGGGTATTATAGGTCATGTAATCAGCTAGTGCGTACCCTGGTCCATACCCAAAGATGGAGGAGAACTGTGAAAGGATTCGACTCAACACGCCCTTGTGCAAGCCAAGCCCAAGGCTGTTGACGCCGACATCACCCATCGTGAACAGGTGCTGGTTCCCATGGGCGTTGGCGAAAATGAAATTCGAGCTCTCCTGGAGTGACTTGCCTTGCACGGTCTCTGCACCAACCTCGATGCGGAGCTGCCGCTTTGACAGCAGCAGCCTGTTCAGCAGGTTTGCTGTTTTCAGCTCTTGAATCGCCTCGTTGCTGAACCCCTGATACCCAGCAGCGTTCTCCCGAATGTAAGTAGTGTCAAAGCCTAAGGACTTGACTGTTTCTTCCAGCGCAAGGCCATTGAAGTATGACGCACCAGTGGTCACCTTCATAGGGTCACCATGGGCGATAACTCCAAGACGTTCACCGAAGAATCTGTATCTGAAAAATGGCTTCTGGAAATCATTGCCGCCGCCGAGTTGCAACACCGCTGTGTTCTTCCAGTCCCCGAGGTCATCGATGATCCTGTCGTAGAAGATAGTCCGTGCGATTAACGCTGAGGCGTCTTGCACATCCCAGCCTGTGATTCGCCCAACGATGTTTTCTTGGTAGGGGAAGCGTTGCGGCTTGTCACTGTACAAGTCGATAGCAAGGCCGGACCAGTCATTGGGGCTGGGGTCAATGTTGCCGTAGATGAAATCACTGGGTACACCGCATCCCCAGAAATAGCTCGTGTCCTCAACCGAGGTCGGCTCAATAGTTGTGTTATAGATGAGCTGTGGTAGCACGGTAGCATCGCCGACCAGTGCGATGTACAACGGGTTGGTTTTATAGTACTCACGGAGTCCTTCAATATCCTGCTCTCGTTCGATAGTGACGTCAGCCAGATGTGCTAACAAGCTGTTGAGTTGATCATGGATCCAGAACACATGGGTGTTCGAGGCGGTGAGCAGCCGTGGATTCTGCCGAGGCATGTAAAACCCGGGGCAGGTTTCCCCCAGGTACAAGGTGTCGTCATTAGCCGTGAACGCAAACTCTGGTTTACCATAAATCAGACCTTTGTGATAGGCAGTCAAGTAGGGTGCAATCGAGGAGAGGCTTTTGATCATCGGGTAAACGGAATCATTGAGCTTCTCTATGGTGACCTCGACTGAAACGTCACCGGAGGTGCTGGTCAGCCAGGTCGGAACTGCGAGGACTTGGTAGGTGACCCCGCCTCGGTCGTATACCACTGCCTCGTTGTAGGTGATGTCTTCAATGATGTTGCCCTGTGCATCGCGCACGGGGACGCCACCCATCCCGGTGCCACCTGCGTACGCCTCAAACTTCTTCATGCCAGCAGGGACATCATCCAAGATAGGACCGGAGAAGAAAATCACGTTGTCACCGAGTTCGTCGACATGGTCTGTCTCGAGATTTATGCCTTTGAATTTTATGAGCGCGTATTTGTAATCCTCTGGGATGGTGAAGGTACCGACCTCATCATCTGCACCTAAAAGTCCAGAAACAACCGTTGACATGAGTTCTGTTGTCGCCATGGTTTTCATGGTTTTTGGCCCAAGGGTCACCGACGTACTAGCGAGCACCTCAGGTGGCCAGGCATCCTTAGGGTTCGTAATGGTGAGGTACTCGACGCCTCCAAATTTCTCCTCAATGAGACTGATGGAGGCTTCCACGATGTCATCGATCTCTGTGAATCGCAATGTTTTTCCATACCCTTTGATTCTATCGCCACAGACCACAGTCATTTCGACACCAAGGTCGCTAAGCGTGGAATAGACTGAGGTATTTGTTCCATCAGTGACAAAGATAGGGATGGAGAGGTAGGAAGCGAGTGGTGTTGCCATGACCCCTAAGGTATAGCCGAGTTCATCGTGTTGGATGAGGAGTGCTGCCTCACTGTGACCCCAGTAGGTTTCTGCAAGGGCAATAGACCAAGCCTCCGGGGTTCGTGTGTTATCTATCATGACGTCAACCGGGATGCCTATCTGGTCATTCATAGCTCGGAGAACCGCACGTGAGGAATCACGACAGTCCTGCACGTAGAGCGGAAGGACTTCACAGCTTCCTTCGGTATCATAGTGCACCGCGAGCGGTGTAGCTATAAGAGCAAGAAATGGACTTGTATCTGACACTGCTATCGCCTGAGGAAGAGTAGCAAAACTCCCTGTCGCAGAAAAGAACCCATCAATGAGAGAAGTGGTTTCTGTGGTTCCTGATGGCTGCCATGTGTACACGCCAATAGCGGCGATGACAAGAATTATGACTCCCGCTATCGCAATGAGCTTATCGTTTTTATTCATATGAAATCTCCGCAGAAGAACATACTTCTTCTTTAATATTCATATTCCTATCTTTCTATATAATATTTTCTATTATATATTTAAGAGAGATTTTTGAAAAAAAACCTAAAATACCCAAGTGTATGTGGAGGATGAATACGTTTAAGAAGGAGGCTTTTATTACCACCTTCAAAAGGAGTCAAAACGAATATGCCAGACGATGAAGTCTCTCCTCAGCTCCAGGATCAAATCAATAGGTTACAGCAGGCGCGGTCGCAGCTGCAGATGATTACCCAGCAGCGTCAACAGGTTGAAATTCAATTGAAGGAAACCGAGGAGGCGTTAAAGGAAATTGGGGCTGCCTCAGAGAAAACCCCTATTTATAAGAGCGTTGGGTCTCTGCTCATTAAAACAAAGGGAAAAAGTGATATCACTAAAGAGTTAACCGCGGCAAAGGAATCGCTGACGCTGCGGAAGACCACCTTGGAGAAGCAGGAGGGGCGTAGTCGTGAGAAGCTCACTGAGCTGCAAAGCAAGGTGGAGAATGCTTTGAAGTTATCAGGCACTACGGAAGCGTAACATGGTGAAGAAGCATTACTTTTCTGCACATAGCGATATGAAGACCGGGGTGTTGTGCAAGGTTTTCCTTCTCCTCGG
>JAFGML010000019.1 GCA_016927555.1 Thermoplasmatota archaeon | reverse complement strand
GTACACTTTTTTTGAAATGTCTTTTTTCCATCTCTTTCCCCATAAAACTTACAGGACATTGGGTATATTAATGTATCGTTTTTCAAGGGAATATACCGTATAGAGCAAAGAGAAAGGAAAACAGAGGAACTATAACAGTTTAATAGGGGGTATGGTGTTATCGTCCTCTATGGATGAACACGAGGACATCAGCTACAAGACCCTCCGACGACTGCAGCAAGCAGAGCAAACCTCTGCGGTGCTACAAAAGATACAGGTGACTTTTTATCAGGACCTCTCGGTGTACATAAAAAACATTGAGCGCAGCATCGCACAAGAGAACAACCCGCTGAAACTCAAGGTATTTACCGATGAGGTACAGAACACGAAGAAAATCGCGAGTAGCATCTATGAGTTGCGTGAGAAAAAAATCGTGCAGGCTGCGTTGGCAACCGCGCGTGGTGCCAGTCCTGACCTCAAGAACCTCCTTGATGGTGAAAAGAGCCTGTTTGATGCCTTGGTGGCGCAGATTTCCTCGTCCCGGAAGCAGATTTTTGAAGGACCTGTGGACAAGCAACGGACACAGCCGTTAGTATCTCCAGCGAATGTTGATCACCAGAAGGATCATCCCAATATGAATCCTATTGTCCGGGTGCTGGAAGATACGCCTGAGTTCGTTGGTACAGATGAGCAGACGTATTCTCTGCGCAAAGAAGATGTGCTTTCTCTGCCCGCTGAGATGGCGGAGCCACTCCTGAAAAAAGGGGTGGTGAAACAGGTGAAATAAGGCACCCTACATTTTTATATACCTTGCTTCTTTACGGTTACAATTAAAACCGTGATTGCTATGAAGATGCCTAGGAAGATCAAGCGGTACTGTCGATTCTGTAAGAAACATACGCTTCATGAGGTCGATAAGATGAAGAAACGCAAAGCTAGTGAACTGAAGCGAGGGCAGCGGCGGTTTCGACGTGCCACCAGCGGGTACGGGGGGTTCCCTCGGCCGAAACCTGAGGGTCGAGAGAAGACCAGCAGGCGGGTGGCGACCCGGTTTACCTGCACGGTGTGCAAGAAGATGATCCAGCCGCCCAGCATCCGGTCAAAGAAATTTGAGATAGAAGGTGAGTAATCTTATGGAGCAGCCAAGAAGCAGGTTCATTAAAGTGCGGTGCAATGATTGTGAGAACGAACAGGTGCTCTTCGACAAAGCGAGCACTACCGTGCTGTGTCATATCTGTGGGAGTAAGCTTGCTGTCCCTGATGGTGGGAAGGCAAGGATAAAAGCAACGATTCTTGAGACCATCGAATAAGGTTCTTTTCTATGATGAAGAAGGAGTACCCTGAGGAAGGAGAACTCATTGTTGGTACCATCACCAAGGTGCAGGGGTTTGGCGCGTTTGTGTCGCTGGATGAGTACCCCAACAGAGAAGGCTTCATCCACATCTCGGAGATAGCGACCGGGTGGGTGAAGCGGATCCGGAATTTTGTTCGGGAGAAGCAGAAGGTGGTCTGCAAGGTCGTCCACGTGGATGTCGCTAAGAAGCACATTGATTTGTCGTTGAAGAAGGTCAATGATCACCAGCGCCGGGAGAAGATCCAGGAGTGGAAGAATGCGCAGAAGGCAGCCAAGCTCTTTGAGATGGTTGCAACGGGTCTTGGGAAGACTATGGAGCAGTGCTACCAGGAGTTCGGTGAATCCCTTGCCAAGAAGTACGGGACGCTGTACGCCGCGTTTGAAGAGTGCGCCTATGACAGCAGCACCTTGAAGAACGATGGGTTTAGCGGGGAGTGGCTCCGGAAGTTTGAGGAAGTCGCCAAGGCAAGCATCACGGTGCCGTTTGTGGAGATCAAAGGCATGATGTTGGTGACGTCGTTTCAACCTGATGGTGTGATGCACATCCGGGAGGCGTTGACCCTGGCAGGGAAAAGCGAGTTTGATGATGTGACCATTGACGTGAAATATATTGGTGCACCCCGGTACTTGATTAAGGTCAAAGCACCTGATTATAAGATAGCGGAAGCTGAGATGAAGAAAGCAGTGGAGCGGGTACAAGGCTACATGAAGTCCATGAAGGGGGACTGTGAGTTCCAACGTGAAGTTGAGGATTAATGTCTGAGATCCTCTACTGTCGGAAGTGTCAGCGGTACACCCTCCAGTCGATCTGCAGCCTCTGTCATCAGAAGACGGTGACACGGGAGCCTGCGCGGTTCTCACCGCAGGATCACTATGGGAAGTATCGTCGGGCACTAAAGAAGCAGAGTCATGGGGAGAGAGCAGTACCATGAAGTTAGTCGAGATTAAATATCTGGAGAAGAAGCCGAAGCTGAAGCAGCCGCTGTTCATTGAAGGGTTACCTGGTATTGGGAACGTCGGGAAGCTTGCCGTTGAGCATCTCATTGATTCGATGCGTGCGACGAAGTTTGCTGAGTTGTACAGCAAGGATTTCCCGCCGCAGGTGTTCATCAACCCCGATGGGACGGTCAAGCTGGTGAACAATGAGTTTTACTACTGGAAGGCTAAGAAGCGTGGTCAACGGGACATCGTGTTTCTCACTGGTGATTACCAGGGGTTGTCCTCGCAGGGGCAGTACGAGCTGGCTGAGTCGATCCTTGATGTCGTCCAAAACCTTGGTGTGAAGCAGATGTACACCCTGGGTGGCTACGGCCTGGGTCGGGAGATAAAGGAGCCCAAGGTGTTGTTCGCAACCACTGATGCTGATCTGGTGAAAACCATGAAGAAGTACGGTGCGGTGTTCAAGAAGAACGAGCCTGGTGGTGGTATCATTGGTGCCAGTGGGCTGTTGTTGGGACTCGGGAAGCTGCGGGGGATTGCTGGCACGTGTTTCATGGGTGAAACTCCAGGGTACTTGGTGGACCCGAAGAGTGCGAAAGCGGTGCTCAAGGTGTTGACGAAAGCGGTGAATATCAAGATTGATTTGTCCAGGCTTGAGGAAAAAGCCCGGGAAATTGAGTACATCGCCCAGCAGCTCAATGAAATGGAAACCATGGTGAAGGAAAAACCAGAGGATATCCGGTACATAGGGTAACTCGGAGTGATACGTGTTTTTTTTTTTCTAAACATGACATTTCATTGGACTTCAAATTAAAAAAATTTTTCTGATTTTTTTATAAGATTACATAAACCTAACAGGAAAATGAATACGATTGCTACTAAAACACCCCAATGAAAGAGCTCAGGTTTGTCAATTTTATCAGAGATGCCCATTTGTGCAATGATAAGTACTGTTGTTACAACTGCTATCATAGGGATAAACAGTAAGAAAAACGATCCCCAGAAGAGGAATGGATTTTCTCTTTTTACTTGCTTCCAAATTGGCCGCATTACTTTGAAGGATATATAATATCGTAGTAGAACCTGAAGTATGTATAATGGAATAAGGATAATAATGAGCGGTAGAATGAATTCCATATCTGAACTTTCTATGCGAGGCCAAAAGCAAAATATCAAAATGGGGATGAAGATACTACAGAGAATTAGTAACACTTTATTACGTTTCACCATGTCGTACAACATTTTGGATACGTTACTGATATCATTGTTATAATATTAACCGTTTTTCTATTGAGATATGTTTGTATTTCTCTTAGGTGATGGTGAGGAACTCGTGGTCTTGATATGTTTTTCAAATTGGTTGAGGTCATGCACAATGTGTGGTCCTGTGGTCGTGGTGGTTCTATCCAGGTGATACGCGGTTATGCCAAGTTGCTTGGGGGTCTGGTAGTCGAATTGCGCATGGTCGCCGACATGGATGAGTTCCTGTGGTTGGATTTCAAGTTGTGTGCAGACCATGTCGTAGAAGTCTGTGACTTTTTTCACGGTGTGGAAATCAGAGGTGGAGGAAAAAATCCTTGTGAAGTAGGGTCGCAGGCCGGTGGCGTTGAGCTGGGTGTCGATGAATTCTGTTTTCGCATTGGAGCTGATGATGAGCGGGTAGTGCTTGGAGAGGCGTTTGAGGACTGCGGCAACCTCAGGGTACAGCTCGACGGTGGGGATGTACTGGGTGAGGAGGTCGTGGTAGTCTGTCGTCAGGTCGAAGCGGTTGAACCAGTACGCTGGGTCGTACCATTCCACCTGGTTGTCTCCGATGGCATCGTATTCGGTGAAGAGGTGGTGCTTGGCTTCTTCTAGGGGCACGTGGTGCTGCTGTGCGTACAACTGTGGTACTCCTTCGAGCCAGAAGGCGTCTGCGAAACGGTGGGTGACAATGGTACCGTCGAAGTCAAAGGACAGGATTTTTATCATAGGGACTGCAGGTACAGGAGGTGGTGTATTAAAAAGTATTTATCGTATGGGTTGTGTTGCTTAGGTGGCTGTTTTGCCTGGGGACTTTTTTTTCTGTAGGAGCTGGGAGACGATGATGAGCAGGATGCCGACGGCGATGATGATCATTGCTACGAGTGTGGTGGTCGCAACATCACTGTTGGAAAACCCGGGTGTTGTTCGTTTGAGGTAGATGCCGAGGAGCGCCCAGAGGACGACGAGGCTGTACGCGATGTCTTTTCTCAGCAGCAGCATGAGGAGGGTGATGAGGACGCCGACGCTGATGACCAGGATGGTCCAGGACAGTTCAGTGATGCCAAAGCCGTCCCAGCCTATGGATACAAGAAAAGCGGTGACGTTGGCAATAGTGGCGACCGTGATCCAGCCGAGGTACACGCTCATCGGGAGATGTACACATAGTCGCTCCGTCAGAGAGACAGAGGTTTTACCAATGTTCAGCCGTAGGTAAATGGCGAGCAGGGAGAGCAGTAAAAGCAGCATCATGAGCAGGGAGAGGCCTACCTGCTGGTAGTGCCACAGGAAGATCCAGGCGCTGTTCGCAACGCAGCTGAGGATGAACAAAACACTGATTTTGTGGAGGAATGGCATGTCCACGTTGTCTTTTTTGATGAAGTCTCGGATCTGGTAGAGTGCAAAGACGATCCAGAGGATGTAGATGATGCTCCAGATGGAAAACGTCAGACCCGCGGGGACGAAGAGGTTGGGGAGGGAATCGGAGAGCTCTTGGGTGGTTTTTCCGTTGAGGGGAAGCACAACGGCTAGACCGTTGATTATAATAGTAATTATAATAGCAAGCAGGTTGCCTAGTTGAAGCAGTTTCTTTGTTGCTCGTGGGGTCATAGGTTTTCTCACACTCTCGGGGGATGCATCTGGGTTGTTTTACATAAGGTTTTTGGGGTCGTGCGTGTGGTGAATTTCACACGTTTTTTGCTTGTTTGCCAATATCTTTAAAAGGGAGTACTGTTATAAACCTGAGTAAGGGGTGGAAAGCTATGGTTAGATTTCCTTTGTTGAGGAAAGGGTTGGTGGTTGGCGTACTCCTTTTATTGATTGGAATAAGTATTCCATTCAGTGTATTAGCTCATACAACAGCATCTGTTGTTTTTCTCTACATTCCCCATGAACCAATTAGAATAGACGGCAATGACAATTTTACAGTACACAATGGGGTGACTGAGGGCGAAGGCACTCTTGAGAATCCGTACCTCATTGAAGGATGGGAACTCAATGGAACGCTGCATCAGGCCTCTGCTTCAGGAATCTCCATTACAGACACAGATTGTTTTTTTATCATCAGGAATTGCTATATTCACCATTTTAACGTCACTGGAATTCAGCTTGATGGAGTGATAAATGGACAGGTGGACTCCTGCATTGTTTCTGATGCTGACCAGTTTCACTCTGGCATTTACATCACAAATTGTTCGCTGGTGACTCTCTCTGATAATGTGATCATCTCAAATACGTATGGGATTGAAATACAAAGCTCAACTTACGTAGTGGTCCACAATAATACGCTTTCTGCAGAAATTCTGTCTTCATTTACTGGTATAGACGGCAGCTGTTCTCATTGTACGATATCAAATAATACCGTTGGTCGTGATTACAATGAAGGGATAATTCTTTCTGGTCGATACAATGTTGTTACTGGTAATTCTGTGAGTGGGTATCATGGTCTTGGGACAACTGGTATACAGGTGACTGGTCAGCATAATCGTGTGTGTTATAATACTCTCAAAGGGCTGGGAAGTGGATACAGTGGTGTTGGTATCAGGAGTAATTCTGATAGTAATTTCAATAATACTATTGACCACAATAGTGTCATGTACAACTCCTTAGGGGTTCAACTTCACGGCTCCTATTTTTCTATTACTCACAATGTGATTCGATACAATGATAAAGGACTTGTGTTGTGGATTTCAGATAATAGCACCGTAGAGAACAACAGCGTCTCTTATAATGACAACCCAGATAATGGGGGGTATGGTATTGCCGTAACCTGGTGCTCAGAACAGAACACGATTCAGAACAACGAGGTTTATAAGAATCTTATTGGGATGGTTATTTCTGGGTCATCAAGGAATGTCTTTTCTTGGAATACTATTACGAGCAGGACCTATGGAGTGTACATGCACAATGCCCAGAACGTCCATACAACACAGGACAATGAGATCCATCACAACGCTATTACTGGAGGCAACTACGGGTTTTATATAACAGAAGATACAAGGAATAACCTGTTTTCATATAATGAACTGAGTGCCACAACCATGGGTGTGTATCTCCAAGATGCCTCTGCTCATAATACGTTTTATAGGAACAATTTCCTGGATATCGTTGAAGAGGATGTGTGTTTTGAGTTGCGACCACTGTATAGAACAAATACTTGGGTGGAGAATTATTGGGGTTCATCATTGACTTTGCCTAAGATTATCATCGGGAGAGTAGGGATTTTCTTCATGAAGATTCCTTGGATTAATATTGATTGGCATCCCGCTCAAGAACCCTACGATAGAATCGAATAACCAAAAGAAAAGCGGTAATTACTTAGGAACTGTGTTCAGGTAGTCATCGAGGGCATGCCGCACGCTTGTTCTTCGCGAGGTACTGCTGGTGGTACTCCTCCGCAGGATAAAACGTCGATGCTTTAGTGATCTCCGTGACGATCTTTCTTTTGTACGTGCCTGCGGCATCCATCTGTCTCTTGCTAGCTTCTGCTGCTGTTTTTTGCTCTGGGGTGTGATAGAAGATTGCTGAGCGGTACTGTGTGCCGACATCAGGTCCTTGACGGTTTTTCGTGGTTGGATCATGGATCTTCCAAAACACAGCAAGCAGGTCCTCGTATGATATCTGGCTTGGGTCATAGGTGACTTCTACAGCCTCAGCATGCCCCGTTCTATCGGTGCAGACCTCCTCATATGACGGATGTACAGTGGTCCCCCCGATGTAGCCAACTCTTGTAGAGGTCACTCCTTTGAGGGTGCGAAATGTTACTTCGACATGCCAGAAGCACCCTGCGGCAAACGTCGCTGTCTCCATAGTCTCTTGCCTTGACAGGCGTCACACAACGTGTTCCTCTTAATATTATTTTCTCCGCTATCCAGGAGTGAGAGCCGCTTGTAAAAAAACAAATAAGACATAAATACTGCCTTGCTGTTCCTCTCTTGCTAGTAGGGATTTCCTGTGGACGAGAAAGACAAGAAGATGTTTCTTGACGACTTCAAAAAAGGCGATATTGAGAAAAAGTTAGACCTGTGGTACTACGCTGTCGAACAAGAGGCACTCTGGGAAGAAGCACTTGCAGAGATGTCTATGATCGCGCAAGCAGCCAACCCGCAGAAAGGAAAAATCGTTGAAGAAGAATAACGTGAACCACTATGAACGAAGACGATAAGAAAGAACTAATCGAAGAATTCAAAAAAGCAGATGGGCCAAAGCGGCTGGATATGTGGGATTACGCGCTCGCCCAGCAGGTCCTCTGGGAGAACATCATCGCTGATCTGCAGAAGATAGCCCATGAGCAGGGTGTGGACAAAGAGCTAGATAAGCGCATGGAAGAAGATATGAAAGGCGCAGAATAAACACCCGTTATCTTTTTTTATAGTAAGATAGGATTTGACCAGTATCATTATTAAGCTCCTTGATATTAGATAAGTGGAGGAATACTAACATGAAGATTCTATGGACTATATGTATTGGATGTCTTCTCCTACTCCCTCTATTGCAGGGCGTGTCACTGAACATCATAACTACCACTACATCAGACCATACGCCTGCCGCTCTGCTTGCTGGTGCGAAGCTTCAGTATCAAGACAACATCACCATCTTATATGTGAATGGCTCTAACTACCAGATGGGGTACCAACATGGGTACCTGCTCCAAGACCAGGTACAGCAAAATATACGTGCATTCCTTTTCTACGCATCCCCACTTATCTCACGAGAAGACTTGCTAGCGCTGTGGAACATGTCACTCCCCTATGTTCCTCAAGAGTACCTTGAGGAGCTCCAAGGCATCGCGGATGGGGCAAACATCTCAGTGGATGACATCAAAGCCTGCATCATGGGTGTGGAGTACTCTGACCTGGGGTGCTATGGCTTTGCCACCTGGGGTCCTGCCACCACCGATGGACAGGTGTACCACGCCCGCAGCTTCGATCTCCCCTCCATCATCAAAGACCCAGAAACTGGCAGGTATGCCCATGAGAACACTGTCCTGGTGGTCCGCAGCCCAGCCAACGGGTCAGCTTGCCTTGCGCCGTCGATCGCAGGCTCCTTTCACACGGGTGGAGGCATGAACGAGCACGGCGTCTGCCTCGGCATTCAGAACTGCTGGAGCAAGGACCAGACGTTCCAGGGGACCCCGTACCACTTCCGCGTGCAACAAGCCCTGGATTATGCGACAACAGCCCAGGAAGCCATCACCATCGTCAATGCGAACCGGACGCATGGGTACAACTTCATCGTCTCACAAGCCAGCCCACCAGAAGGCTACTGTGTCGAGCAGACCGCAAACCTCACCTACCTTGGCACCCACAATGACTCCACAGAATCCCAGCCACCCTTCTGGGCTCTTGATCACGTGATCCGACGCACCAACATCTTCCTGGACCCAACGATTGCTGAGACCCAGCGGAGACGCTACGACCCTACCGGGTTGATCGGCTTCCTCAACCTCCTCTTCTACACCCGTACCAACTGCCCGTTCTTCGCCATCTACCAACTCTACTCCTCGGTGAGCTACGAAATTTCGTCCTCCTGGGGATCCTTGGATCTCAATGAGACCATGGCTGCGTTACAACACGGGTACCGTGGAGACCACCATCTCCTGCTGCGCATCTTTGAATTCCTTGGGAAAGGCACCTCCCTTGCTGAGGCGTGGAACCAGTGGACCGCCTGCCCAGCGACAGGTGACATGGTGGTGAGCTTCGCGACCCATGATCAGCTTGCGTACAAGACGCAACCACACTACTTCAACCTGTATGACCTGCTCCAAGCATCATAATAAAAAGAAATCAGGTTCTGAAAAAAGAATGCTGTTTTTTTTCAATGAGACCAGACACCATGCCCCTTCCTCCGTAAACGCTCCGTAAGCATTCTCTCAAGGCGCTCTGCTTCTCTCCGCGTCTTGATGGGATTGAACCGCTCATAGAACTGGGGACACAGGCCCAACCCATAGTCCTTCACAAAGCGGTTCCCCTTATACCCTGTTTTATGCTGCCAGAAACGTGTCTCAGGAGGATGGCAACTCTGACCGACATACAAACACGAGAGACAGGGGTTGACCTCTGGGTTACCACGCTGGAACTTCCGTGACTGCAACACAGCGTTGTCAAGCCTGATGACGTACACGTAATACGGCATAAACCACGGAGGAGAATTCCTACGACTGCCTTATAATTAACGGAAAAAAAGAAAAAAGAAATTAATGTTTTCGATGCACCACGACAATACCAACGATACTGCCGATGATGATGAGGAAGATGATCAACAGGACATCATGTCGCACGATCTCATCACTGTAGGGAACCACTCCTGCTGCACCAGAGTAGGTGTACTCCCATGATCCATCACCATCATCGTCGATAAAATATATGCCGTTCTCTAAATGAACAGTGGTGGTATTCTCGGTTGTATTAGAGTAGAATGTCTCAAACACTGAGTCGTTATCAACATCAGAGAGATAGCCTATGTCTCCCACATAGAGATACGAGCCTTCAGGGGTTGACGCATTGCCATAGCGAACACCGAGGGCTACTGCTTCATCAAGCACCGCGGAACGCACAAAGGATCCAAGCGAGTTGGTTAAAATCGTCCCACCATCAGCAGGCGAATAATCACTCATACCTTTGACGGATTCTTCCCAATGGGGATCGAGATCTTCTTCTTCGATGTACACCTGGATGTTCTTCCGCACGTAGGTCAGCTGTTCGTATTTCCCACCAGTCTGCTCTGCGATTTCCTGCCAGATTGCTTCACCAGCAGCACTCATCCCTGAGCAGCTGATCGTGTAAATCGAGATACCCGTGCTGATTGCATCTTTAATAGTCTCTGTATACAAGGGCAGGCTGTGCACCGTGTCTTGAGAACCAGGATACTCCCTGGTTCTTGGTTCAGCGTCACCAATTAAAAAAATCATTTTCGTGATTGGGCCAGATGACGAGTAGATCGGGTTTTGATTCTCATCATACCCAATGATGACACGTTCAGTTCCATTTGTGTCAGTGACTCGCCAGTTCATTTCATTAAGGGCAACATCTAACCCGATGGTGACGACCTCTTCGTAGTCACCACCACCCGCGGCAATGAACCCCTCCAGGTTCTCCATGATAGTATCAATATCTGAGGCCAAGGGGTAGATTTTGTACACATACTCGGACTCCTGGTCAAGGTAATCACGGTAAATGACAAAACCAATCCACAGATCTGGCTGTGGTGTCCCAGCAAGGACGTCTTCGATGACGTTGCGGATGTGCATTTTGACTTCTCTGATTTCATCGCTCATCGAGCCTGTGGTGTCAATCACAAACACCAGGTCAATTTTCGGAATACTGCTCTGGGCATCAGAGCCTTGGGCAGCAAAGACCGAGCAGCAGATCAGCACCAGGAGGCTTATACCTATCATTTTTGAAGTGTTTTTCATGGAAATCACAAAAGAATTATTTTCTAAAGAGTATATAAATAGGTGGAAAATGTTCGGGAAACACCAAACACCCAGCGGTGGCGTTCTCCATATCTTTAATATACATCGTGTAGAATCCGTTTCTATATGCAGGCTCCACACATCGATCTGTTTGAATGGCTCGAGAAGAACGCACCCTTAGCCAAGTACAACCTTGCGTTTAGTAACATTCAAGGACTCACCATGGGCGAGTATCAGAAGCTCGCTGGTTTTTGCCTTCCGCCTACCTTTGACCTCGGGGTCAACGCACCGTACGGGTCGTCAACATTACAGGACACCCTCAGCGACATGTATCAGTGCCACCCAGACAACATTGTCACGACCACAGGTGCAACAGAGGCAAACTACCTCGTGTTCTCCAGCCTCCTGGACCCTGGAGATGAGTACATCATGGAACAGCCAGGGTACCCGCCCTTGTGGCTCACCGCAGACATGCTTGGTGGTCGACGTCTCAACTGGCCTCGAACATTTGATCATCACTACCAGCTTGATGTAGACATGCTGACTCAGTTATGTACCAAACATACGCGTCTGGTGGTCCTCACCAACCTCCATAACCCCAGCGGTGTCCTCACGAGTCCTGTAACCTTGAAGGCAGTCGCTGACATTGCACAAGACCATGGCGCTTGGGTTCTCGTCGATGAAATCTACCTGGATGGGTCTATCAGCCCGCAGCCATCATCGTTTGGTTTGCCGAATGTCATTGTAACCTCCAGTGCCACAAAGGTCTATGGTCTTGGCGGACTGCACACCGGATGGGCTATCGCCCCCTCAGATATCGCTCCTCGTCTCCAGCGCATGAAGGCACATACCACGGGTGCCTCCTCCTACACCTCAGAGGTCATGGCTGCTCATATCTTCCAAACAGGACGCTCCCGCCTCCTCAAGCGGTTTCACGCACAAGCTAAGACAAATCTCGCGGTTTTAAAAAACTGGATGCGTCACCACACCAATCTCCTGAACTGGGTGCCGCCGGATGGTGGACTTGTGTGTTTTCCGAAGTATTCTATGGACATCCCCTCTGTTGATCTCTGCAAGTTTCTTTTCAAGACGAAGCAGCTGCTCCTGAATCCTGGTGCCTTCTTCAACGCCGAAGGTTGTTTCCGTCTCTCGTATGGTGGCGATACCGAGGTGTTCAAGAGCGCATTAGATGTCCTTGAGCAAGGCCTACAAGAAGTACAGGTGCACCACTAGGCATCTTATTCTTCATGGTGGTGTCCTTTCAGTTACGAGATTCGTCCATATCTTGTGTTGATCATTCACCCTATGTACATCAGTGCTCTTATGAGCCGACAGGCATCAGGAACAAGGGAAGGCATTCATCAGGAAGCCTCAGCAGTGACTGGATTGCACCGGTATCCCTGGGAAGAACAATCGTCGACGTCAGATCCCAGGCGGTTGCCTCCAACAGTACGTTATGGGTGGAAGCACCAGCTTCAAAGTACCAGAACTGTCGGAACTGCTCGCCAGAGAGGTCATCGTGCCATTGTGGGCGGGTCCGCTCGACATCCAGGACGATTACAAGAATCGCCGGAGCTGAGGAGATGGTCGGTTCTGCTGATGCCGCGGCAAGCTCAGTGCGATGATCCCCTGCTTTGACGACTCGGAGGTACGTCAGAATAGGTAGCCCAATAAAATCAATAGGGGCAGAGACATTGATTAGTGTGTTGACCTTTATAAGGAGATTTGGTTGATAGTAACTAATGCTCTTCTCCGTCACCACATAGATATCGAACGGGTAGTACCCATGGGCGCTCGGCACGGTCCGATGGCGGTGAATCGAATTGAGTTCCTGCTCGCTCCTATCAAGAGAGGGAGATAACCCATAGGTAGACCAGACGATTTGACTCAGCATAGCTCGGGAGAGCTCTCCAGTAAATGAACTGTGCTCGGTTCGATTCTCTAAGGCATCAGACAGAGACAGGGTGGACGATTGTACCCGTGGGAGCAAGGAGAGCCACAGCGGCCGATGTTTAAAATCATAGGGGTGCAGAGGATGACCAAGCGGCATCACAATCATCCCTTCTTGAGACTCTGGGATCCCCAACGGGTCGATAGCAGGTGGCGTCTGCCCGCAGACCACGGTTCCCAGACCTAGGGCGTTGGCCATGAACTGGATGTTCTGCCCGATTTGTCCTAGTTCAGCACCAGCAAATTTTGCATCTGCTTTTGTCGTATTATAACAGAGACCAAGTTGGATTGGTGCTTCGTACTGCCAGCCGACGATATTCCGCCAGTCTCCTGCTTTGAAGAACACCAGCGAATGGTTCCATGGATCGTAGGTGTACGCGGCGTCCTCTTTTAATACATAGATAATCCCAGCGTAGGTTCCATTAATACCAGCGATGGTTCGACCGCCATCGATCTGATACCCGCAGGCGGCCCACAAGACTGTTGATAACTCATCATCTGTAACAGGCTCAGTGGTAAATTCTCGAACCGACATCCGCTGGAACATCGCGGTTTCAAGACTACTACTGACGTGAAGTGGCGGTGGCAGCAGGTAGTCTTCAGAAGATTCAGCTGCATTCAGCGCTGGTGTGATAGCCATGCAACAGCAGAAAGCGAGTAGTACACACACCAGTCCTTTTTTCCAATACTGTTTTTGACTCATACTTTCCCCCTGTACCATTTGAATCGTGTTGGCGTTATTTAAATGCTTTCCATAGGTTTTTGTTCATAACAAGAAGAGATGGGAGGAAAAAAGAGATACGACCTTCCCTTGTTGGATATATATGTTTTTATAATCTAACGATGATTAGAACCTATGGTGATTACCACTGTTCAAAAACGAACCGGCGAGTACGTTCCTTTTCAAGCAGAGAAAATCACAGCTGCCCTTGAGAAAGCCATGCGTGCGTTAGACCTCTCGAATAGGAAAAAAGCAGAGGCACTCACCAGAGAAATTGTGCGTACGCTTGAACAGAACATCTCCTCATTTTCCAAGGGCATCCCTACGATTGAGCAGATCCAGGATACGGTTGAAGAGGTGCTGGAACGACGGCACCAGCGTCTCTACAAAGCCTATTCGTTGTACCGGCGGTCCCGGGGGATTGCCCGTGAGATCAAACAGTATTTTAAAATCCGTGATGACATGAAGCTGGGGGTCAACGCCCTGAAGGTACTTCAGGAGCGCTACCTCCTCAAGGATGAGGACGGTAGTATCATTGAGACGCCTACGCAGATGTTCCGTCGGGTCGCACACGCCATTGCTGCCCCTGATATCATCTACGAAAAAGACCCTCGAAAGGCAGAGGAGGAGTTCTATGCAGCGATGCGAAACTTAGAATTTCTCCCCAACTCCCCGACGCTCATGAACGCGGGAACCAAGCTCGGTCAGCTGTCCGCGTGTTTTGTGCTCCCCATCGAGGACAGCTTAGAAGGTATTTTTACGACCTTGAAGAACATGGCTATTATTCAGCAGTCTGGAGGAGGCACCGGGTTCAGTTTCAGCAGGTTACGTGAGAAAGGAGCGATTGTGAAGAGCACCAAGGGTGTTGCGAGTGGTCCGATTTCCTTTATGCGCATCTTTGACAGCACCACGGATGTGATCAAGCAGGGGGGGAAGCGACGTGGTGCGAACATTGGCATCCTGCACTGCACCCATCCTGACATAGAGGAGTTTGTGACCGCGAAAACAGGGAGACGACTGACGAACTTCAATATCTCTATTGCGGCCACAGATGCCTTCATGAACAAGGCACTCAAGGGACAGTCGCTGGTGTTACGCAGCCCGAAAACACACAAGAGTGTTGGGAAGATCAACGCAGCAGCGTTGTTTGATACGATTGTGCGGAACGCATGGGACACCGGGGACCCCGGGTTGCTCTTCATCGATGAGATCAACAGGAGACATCCGTTGAAAACCATGGGGGAGATTGAGGCGACCAACCCCTGTGGGGAAGTCCCACTACTCGCGTATGAATCCTGCAACCTGGGCAGCATTAATCTTGCGAAAATGGTTAAGAATGGGGCGATTGATTGGATGAAGCTGCGTCGCACGACACATCTCGCTGTGCACTTCCTTGATAATGTCATTGATGCGAACCACTACCCCTTGAGGCAGACTGAGAAAATCACGAAAGCGCATCGGAAAATAGGTCTGGGGGTCATGGGATTTGCTGACCTGTTGTTCATGCTCAAGATTCCCTATGGGAGCACACGATCGTACCAGACCGCAGAGACGATGATCACATTCATCGCCGATGAGGCGCGGAAAAAATCTGTGCAGCTTGGGAAGCAGCGTGGGTCGTTTACCGGCTTTCCACACAGCTCTTGGCGAAAGAAGTACTCGGCGATGAGAAACGCCACCTGCATCACGATTGCGCCTACAGGGACGCTGAGCATTATTGCGGGGTGCTCCTCAGGCATTGAACCAGTGTTTGCTCTGGCGTTTTTGCGTCGAGTCATGGAAGGAAAGCAGTTACCAGAGATCAATGAGGTGTTCAAACGAGAGTTACTTTGCAAGGGTTTGTACAGTGAACAGTTGATTCATGAGATTTCAAAAGCAGGGAACATCAAGGACACAGCTCTTCCTGCGTCATTGAAAAAAATCTTTGTCACAGCTCTTGATATCACACCTGAGGTCCATGTGCGCATGCAAGCAACATTCCAGCGTTATGTTGATAACGCGGTAAGTAAAACCGTGAATCTTCCGAAAGAGGCGACATCAGAAGACGTCAGACGCATCTACGTGCTTGCATGGAAACTCAACTGTAAAGGTATTACGGTATACAGGTACGGAAGTAAACCTGAGCAGGTGTTGTACCTTGGGACGAAAAAACAACTGGTGGTCAATACAGATTATGCCGGTGGATGTCCGACAGGATTATGTCCACTCTAATCTGTGTTCTTATACAAATATTTAAGTAGGATGGTGCCGTTTAACTGTCCATCCTACGGATGAAATCGATGCACTACAACAGGTCTCTGTGTGTTTTTTTTGTTTGTAGAGATGGATCATATGGATGGAGAGCGTATGACAACGATTAAAGAAGGAAACACGGTACAAATCACCTGTGAAGCGAAATTAGAAACCGGGGAGTTGTGTTATAAGAACGAGAGTGACAACCCCATTGAACTGGTGGTTGGCGAAGGAAAGTTTTTCCCTGTCATTGAGAAAGCCTTAGAAGGGATGACTGAAGGGGAAAGCAAGGTAGTCACCCTTGAGCCGGATGATGCGTTTGGTCCTCACCTTGATGATTTAGTCATAAAAGTCCCAAAGAACGTCTTTAAGCCTGATGCGAAACTAGAGGTTGGCTCCCGCATTAAAATCGATGCGCCAACCGGGAAATCCTTTGTCGGTACCATTATTGCTATGGATGAGCAGACGTTCACCTTGGATATGAACCATCAGCTCGCAGGGAAGCGGCTTGTGGTCAACATTACCGTTCTCTCTGTTGCTGAGCAGCAGGTGAAGCAGTAACCAACCGTTTTTTTTTTATCGAATGTAGGTGCCGACGAACTGGTCGACCTCAGGAAGACCGCCTTGCAGGATGATGTAGCCATTATGTGGCTCCCGCTCGGTGATTTCCCCAGCGATAGGTGTCAGCATAATCTTCTTGACTTCATCGGTGTTGCTGCTATGGCCCAGCGCCCAGCACAGCTTCATGTACGCAACCTCAGGCAGCATGTTCTGCGCGGGGATTACCCCAATTTTTAACAGGTCCCGTCCCGTGTCGTACACGTACATCTGCACGTAGCCCCATAGCGTCTGTACGGTCATGTACACCGCGATGTCTTCTTCTATGGCTCGTTGCAATGGTGCATAGAGGGGTTTGTTGACATGGCCAAGCCCAGTTCCTGCGATTACGATGCCTTTGTACTTGTGGTCAATGAGTGAGTCAATCATATCAGGGAGCATGTTGGGGTAGTAGTAGACGATGGCGACTTTCTCTTCAAATGCGGTGTCGATATGCACGTCTTTGTCTTTTCGTCGTTTGTGGTAGTCCTTTCTAAAATATGTGAACTCTGTAGGAGAAACCATGCCTAGGGGTATATCCCCGATGGTGCGAAACGTGCTGCGGTAGCTGCTGTGCATTTTACGGACACGGGTGCCGCGATGCAGCAGGTTGTACTGGTCGCTGGTTGGTCCGAACATGCAGACCATGACTTCCGCGATGTCGCAGTAGGCTGCTGTCCTGGTGGCGTTAATGAGGTTGAGGGCCGCGTCACTAGAGGGGCGGTCTGAGGACCGCTGTGAGCCGACCAGCACGATGGGAACCGGTGGGTTCTGCACCATGAACGAGAGAATCGCCCCGGTGTGGTGCATGGTGTCGGTGCCATGGCCGATCATGATGCCGTCCACACCGTGCTCTATCTCGCGTCCGATCGCCTCCGCGGTTTTCTTGTACTGCTCTGGTCCCATGTTTTCGCTGAAGATGCCGTACAGCTTCTCGGTTTTGAGGTTGCAGATGCCGGCAAGCTCTGGGACCGCGCCGTACAGCTCACCAGGGGTAAACGCAGGGATGACTGCCCCTGTACGGTAGTCTAACCGTGAGGCAATGGTGCCTCCGGTGCCAAAGAGCGTGACGTGAGGTTTTTTTGGATCCGTGGGAAACTCTGACTCAGGGATTTTGTACTGTCCCTCTTTGTTCCCTACCACCTGCACTGAGGTGATGGAATCAATTTTGATGCCGACATTGTACCCATTGTGGAGCTTCAGGACGATGTGCTGGTCGTCCTCGGTTTCTGCCCGTGGGAGGATGATGCCTTTGAACTCCCCACGGGTGGACTGCAGGATGACGTCGCTCCAGACGGAAATGTTGAGCTCTTTGAGTTTGTGTTTTGCGGCACCGCGGTAGCCTTTGAATGTATCATGTTCAGTCATGTGGTTCACCTTGTTGAACACTGTTGCTTTGGTCCATAATCTTATTGGGTTGTTGAATGGAGGAATGCAACTGCCTACATATAGTTTACTTTTTCTTGACAACGTCGTTTTCTTTCTCATCCTCACCATTTTTTTATATTAACAGAGTTATTTTAAATAGCTGGCGTGTTTTCATGTTCCGCAATATTTAGATAGAGGCTGCGTATTTGCGCTCTAAAATGTCCAAGCAACATCCAGAATCTGATCAGTACTACCAGCACCTCGGGTTCAAGTGCGGTCTGGAGATCCACCAGCAGCTGCGTACGGAAAAGAAGTTGTTCTGCCGCTGTAAGGCTGTGCTGCACACCGATCCGCCGACAGCGACGATTGTGCGACACATGCGACCGACACTCTCGGAGATGGGGAACTACGATGGCACCGCGCTCATGGAGTTTAAAACAAAGAAGAATGTGACGTACCAGCTGTACGACGACACCGTGTGCACGTATGAGATGGATGACACTCCACCGTTTCGTCTCAACACAGACGCCTTGGACATTGCCTTGGAGGTAGCACTACTGCTCAACTGTAGCATCGTCGATGAGATTCACATCAGCCGCAAGCAGTACCTGGATGGAAGCATCCCAACCGGGTTTCAACGGACCGGCATCATTGGTGTAGAGGGTAGTATTCCGTACAAGAATAAAACCATCCGGATTATTCAGCTGGGTCTTGAGGAGGACGCGTGTCGTGAGATCCAAGACAAGCAGCACACCATCGTTTTCAGAACCGACCGGTTAAGCATCCCTCTTGTTGAGGTCGTCACCTACCCTGATATGACCACGCCAGCGGAGGTTGAGGAGGTCGCCTCGCTCATCGGACGGCTCTTACGGTCCACGGGGAAAGTCCGCCGTGGCCTGGGAAGCATCCGTCAGGATGTCAACGTCAGTATCACGGGGAGCACGCGTGTTGAGCTCAAAGGCGTACCAAAGCTGCAGTACCTCGCCAAGGCAGTGGCAGTGGAGGCAAAACGGCACAAAGCACTCCTTGACATCCGCGAGCAGCTGCAGAACCGAGGCATCACCGCAGAGAACTTTCAGTCAGATGCCTGTGAGGTGACCGCGCTCTTCAACAAAACGCGGTGCACGCGGTTCAAAGAGGTGCTCAAAATTAAACAGCATATCTATGCAGTCGTACTGCGCAACTTTGGTACAGTTCTAGATACTCCCACACAACCGGGAAAGATGTTTGGTGATGAATTCGCTGGTCGTGTCCGGGTCATCGCCTGCCTTGACACCATGCCAAACATCGTGTACACCAATCATTTTGAGGACTTCGGGTTAACAAAAAAAGAAATCACCAAACTCGAACACCATCTCCAAGCAACTCCAAAAGACTGCGTTGTACTCGTCTGGGGTACTGACGCTGATGTCACCACAGCGATTGAGGAAATCAAGATACGCGCGGTCGATGCCCTCTCTGGTGTGCCCTCAGAGACCCGGCAGGTGTTCTCTGATGGGACAAACGATTTCGAACGCATCTTACCAGGACCGGATCGGATGTACCCGGATACAGATTCACCGCCTACACCCATAAGGGAAGATGATTTATCTCGCATTCGACAGTCGCTGCCTGAGCCACTCTGGTCTTGTGAGGAACGATTAGCCCGCCTCGGCTTGAGTCCCTCAGTGGTATCCTCGTTGTGCATCTCTCCTCGTCTCTATGTGTTCAACAGAATTGTTTCAGACTTTGCTATCAGCCCTGTCCTGGTGGCGGTGACACTCCAGGAGCGTCTGAAATGGTTACAACGACAAGGAAAGAACGTAGAGCAGCTCTCTGATGAGACGATTTACCAGGTGTTTCAAGCACTGCAGGAACACAGAATCAGTAAAGAGGCGGTCCCTCCCCTCCTGAGACTGTTAACTGATCATCCCAACATGGCGGTGTCACAAGCCATAGACAACCTACAAATTACTCAGTTCACCACGGCAGATCTAGAACGAATCATCCAGGAGGCTATAGCAACCTACCAAACCACCAAGACCCTGGATCACTGCATCCATGGGATCATGGGCGTGGTGATGAGGCAGGTTCGAAATCAGGTCGACGGCCAACGTGTGTACGACATGGTGCGACAAAAAATTTCCACATCCTCGGGCCTATAACTAGCATTGTTCTTACGTAGCCTTTTTTTTATAATTGTATTCAAAAACAGAGTGTTTAATAATAGAGTTTAAATATCCACTCCACCATAATATACTATAGAATAGGGGTAGAATATGAAGACATACAACCAGACTCATTTTCAGCTAGCAGGAGCCATAGGTCTCCTGAGTATGCTGATATTAAGCAGCAGTGGGGCCACTGCGATTACTGCAGCAGGTGCTGCTCTGCAACCACACACGCACGTGGTCTGCTCCCTGAGCGACAGTACTGTTCATGTCACCATTCCCATTGGTGACTATGAGATCTCGCGGACTGATGTCGGTGATGAGATTGCTATCAGCACGTTTGGCTCATTGCTCATCCCAGGCAAACCACAGCTGCCGTCAAAGATCTTCGGGGTCGCGATCCCGCCAGGGAACACGGTTGTGTCAGTGAGTGTTGAGACTGGTGAAGGCATTCAGCTGCCGGGAATTTATGAAATTGTTCCTTCACCCTTGCCTCGTGTGATTGGAGAGGAAGACCTGCTCCTGTATCATCAAGACCAACTTCATTATGAACAGAATTATCAAACGGTGTATGGCAGTACCGCCCCGTATCCCTCACAGGTTGGTGAGTTCGTACGCACAGCGTACTACCGACGATACACGATTGCTGATGTACAGATCACACCAGTCGTCTACCACCCTGCATCCAAACAGCTTGTGTACTACCCTGAAGTCACCATCAACGTCCAGTACGCACCCACAGAAGAGTGCGACATCCCGCTCTCTGATTCACACCCTGTGACCAAGCAGGTAGCCCAGGACATTCTCATCAACTACGAGCAAGCGCAATCGTGGTACCCAAAGGACGCACCGATGAGCAGGGATTTGTACAATTACGTGATCATCACCCTTGACAGCTTGACTGGCTCAGTTAGCCCACTGGTGGACTGGGAGACCAGCAAAGGACGCAGTGTCACTGTTGTCACCACCACGCAGATTGCTGCGAACTACACCGGGTACGATCTGTCAGAGAAAATACGCAATTTCCTGCGTGAGAAGTACCCCACGAGCGCCTGGGGGATCCTGGATGTGCTGCTCGTCGGTGGCTATAATGACGTGCCGATTCGACGGACATGGCAGGACCTGGGGTACGGCAAACCAGAGACGGATTACTACTTCGCAGAACTCTCCCTGTCTGATAGTGACTCGTGGGATAAAGACGGGGACCACCATTGGGGGGAGAACTCAGATCCTATTGATTTCTACACCGAAGTTACCGTCGGCCGCATCCCCTCCAGCGACCCGACGACTGTGTACCACATCTGTGAGAAATCCGCTGCCTATGAGCAGAACGACGACCCCAGTTTCAAAGAGAATATCCTACTGCTTGGCGCGTTCTTCTGGGCAGATACCGATAACGCTGTCCTCATGGAGTACAAGACCAACCCGACGCTTCACCCCTGGATGTCCAGCTTCACGAGTATAAAAATGTACGAGGATGCCCAATCCGCCTACCCCTGTGACTACGACCTCTTGTACAATAACGTCCTGTCCGTGTGGTCCACAGGTTCCTTTGCGTTTGTGAACTGGGCAGGCCATGGCTCGCCTGATGCTGCTTGGGAGTACTACTACCCGGATGATGACTGGTTTGTGAACACGGCGACGTGCACGAGCCTGAATGATGACTACCCCTCTATAGTCTTTGCTGACTCCTGCAGCAACTCTGATACTGATCATTTCAACATCGGTCAGGCGATGCTGCAGCAGGGGGCCGTGGGGTTCCTGGGTGCTACGAAAGTCGCGCTCGGCTGCCCTGGGTGGAACAATCCCAATGACGGCTCCAGTCAATCCCTTGACTACTACTTCACCACCTCGGTGACCTCGGGTCAGTACACCCAAGGGGCTGCCCATCAATGGGCGCTACGACAGATGTACACGAACGGTCTATGGAACTACTACCGCTACGAGATGTTCGAGTGGGGGTCACTCTGGGGCAACCCAGACCTGGGCATGGCACCAACAGGGTCCGGTACCCCACCAGAGACCCCAGCGCAACCCACCGGGCCGACAACGGGTATGGTCCATCAGAATTACACGTTCTGCGTCACCACACCAGATGACCCTGATGGGGATGTCGTGTTCCTCCGCTGGTACTGGGGTGACGGCACAGGCAGCAACTGGCTCGGGCCGTACACCGAAGGAGAACAGGTCTGCATCGATTATGCCTGGGAGCTCCCCGGGACCTACGCGGTGAAAGTCAAAGCAAAAGATATCAACGGCTCACAGAGCACCTGGTCGGAGCCATGGCAGATTACCATTGTTGAGCAACCAGCCCTTGACATCCTTCTGATTCAGGGTGGGCTTGGTGTGTCCGCCGTTGTCAAAAATAATGGGACGAGTGATCTTACCAATGTCAGCTGGAGCATCTCATTAGAGAGCGGGTTCATTTTGTACGGGAAAACAAAGACCAGTGTCGTTGACCTCCAGGCAAACGAGGTTGTCACACTTAGAAGCTTTATCTTTGGTGCAGGTAAACCGTACATCACTGTAACGATAGATGATGTTGAGCAGACCGTACGCGGCCATGTCTTTGGGCCGTTCGTCTTTGGCGTCGGATAACCAGACAACCGCGGCTCCCCTCATAGAACGAGTGCAGGAGAAAACCTTTTTACACGCAGGAGGATTCCTGCTGTGACCCTATGACCTGCGCTCTGGTGTACCATGAGGATTTCAACAAGTACGACCTGGGGATAGATCATCCCCTCATCGGTGATAAACCACGGAACACCCTTAGGTTTTTCAAAGAAAAAAACCTGCTGTCACAGTTCACGGTGCTCACCCCGCAGAAGGCGACAGAAAAAGACTTACTGCGGGTCCACGATGCTTCCTATGTTGCGCATGTGAAAGCACTCAGTCAGACTGGTGGCTGGCTGTCCTCAGACACCCCTGCTCCGAAAGGGATTTTTGACATCGCGTGTCTTGCCACTGGTGGCAGCATCTGCGCAGGAGATGCTCTCTTCAACGGCTACGCCTGTGCCTTAAATCCATTAGCAGGGTTTCACCATGCCAGCAGGGGGCATTCCTCCGGGTTCTGCTTCTTCAACGATATCGCAGTCACCATCGAGTACCTCAGAGAGAAGCACCACCTGAAACGCATCATGATCATTGACCTGGATGTGCACCATGGGAACGGCACACAGGATATCTACTACGATGATACGACGGTGGTGAACCTCTCCTTTCATCAGGATGGACGGACGTTGTACCCCGGTACTGGTGCTGCAGAGACCATCGGTCGGGATGACACCGCAGGGTACACCGTGAACCTCCCCCTGCCGCCAGGCACTGGTGGTGCCAGTTATCTGAAGGCGTTTGACGCCATTGTTCCTCCAATTACAAAACAGTTCGACCCAGAGCTCATCATCTACCAGTCTGGTGTTGACACCCATCACGCTGACCCGCTTGCTGATCTCAACCTCACCTACCAAACCTACTACCATCTCGCCACACGCGTCATGACCCTCTCCAAGGAGACCTGCCACAAGCTCCTCGTGCTGTTCGGTGGAGGCTACAACAGCATACATGCGATACATTCGTACTATAACATCGCCTGCGGTTTATTAGGAACACAGACGTATCTCCAAGAACCAGACATACCAGATACATCACCTGAGGAGGTCGCAGGGGCTGTGGACCATGTCCTCAGTATCCTGCGAAAGTACTGGACGCTGTAATCTGGAATTTCCTTTCTTATCCAAATATATAAATAGCGACCCCGGTTACCGGTTAGATGGTCCCTGACCTCCCAATGAACAGCAAAATGGGAGTGTCTTCTCATGAGGTGTTTTCATGACCAACCAACAAACCATGGTACAAACAAAATCCAACACAAAAGAAAAACTTATGAAAAGTCTTGATGGCAACACCGCTGCTGCGCACATTGCGTACGCGTTTAGCGATGTCGCTGCGATTTATCCAATTACACCGTCGTCCCCGATGGGGGAGCAGGTTGATGCCTGGGCTGCGTACGGACGCAAGAACATCTTTGGGCAGGTGCTCAAAGTCTCTGAGATGCAGTCCGAGGGCGGTGCTGCTGGCGCGGTGCATGGTGCCCTGAGCGCTGGTGCGTTTGCCACGACGTTTACTGCGTCACAAGGGCTGCTGCTGATGATCCCCAACATGTATAAGATCGCTGGTGAGCTGATGCCCTGTGTCTTCCATGTGACCGGCCGGGCTATCGCAGGCCAAGCGCTGTCTATCTTCGGTGACCACCAGGATGTGATGGCTGCGCGTCCCACCGGGTTTGCCATTCTGTCGTCGAACTCTGTGCAAGAGGCGATGGACCTGGCTGCGGTGGCGCATCTCTCCACGCTGACGGCAAGTCTGCCGTTTCTGCATTTCTTTGACGGGTTCCGCACCTCCCATGAGATCCAGAAAATCGAGATGATCGAGTACGATTCGCTCGCCTCACTCGTGGACTGGGATGCGGTGAAGAAGCATCGCAACCGGGCGTTGAACCCTGAGCATCCGCATCAACGCGGCACAGCACAGAACCCTGACATCTACTTCCAGGTCAACGAAGCATGCAACGCTTTCTATCAAAAGGTCCCAGCAATAGTCGAAGAAAAAATGAAGCAGATTAGCACCCTCACAGGACGGTCGTACCACCTGTTTGATTTCGTGGGTGCCCCTGATGCTGACCGGGTGCTGGTGATGATGGGGTCCGGTTGTGAGGCTGCAGGAGAAGTCGTTGAATATTTAAATAAGAAAGGCGAGAAAGTCGGGTTGATCAAGGTCCGGTTGTACCGGCCGTTCTCCGCGGAACACTTCCTCGCGACGCTTCCAAAAACAACGAAAAAGATAGCGGTACTAGACAGAACAAAAGAAATCACTGGGTCTGCTGAGCCGTTGTTCCTTGACATCACCTCCGTGTTCCACAACAAAAAGATCGATATTCCCGTGTTTGGTGGTCGCTATGGCCTTGGTTCAAAGGAGTTTACTCCAACCATGGTCAAAGCCGTCTTTGATAACCTCAAGCAAGCACAGCCGAAGCAGCGGTTCACGGTGGGCATCACCGATGATGTCACTCACACCTCACTACCTCTGGGAGAGCAAATCGATACTGCCCCTGAGGGGTTGATTCGCTGTAAGTTCTGGGGGCTGGGGTCTGATGGGACCGTGGGTGCAAACAAGGATGCGATCAAGATCATCGGGGACAACACCGCGATGTACGTCCAAGGGTACTTTGCGTATGACTCAAAGAAATCTGGTGGCGTCACCATGTCGCATCTGCGGTTTGGGAAACACCCGATCCACTCGACGTACCTGATTGATAAGGCTGACTACATCGCCTGTCACCAGGCTGCCTACGTGAACATGTACGACCTGCTGGAAGGCATCCGTGAGGGCGGCACCTTTGTGCTCAACTGCCCCTGGAGCCTGGCAGAGATGGAGACGTGTCTGCCGAACGCACTTAAGAAGACGATTGCGCAGAAGCATCTGAAGTTCTACACCATTGATGCCGTGAAGATTGCTGAGGACGTTGGCCTGGGAGGTCGTATCAACATGGTGATGCAGACGGTGTTCTTCAAGCTTGCCAATGTGCTCCCGTTTGATGACGCGGTTCGCTACCTGAAAGAGGCGATCGCGGACACCTACAGTAAGAAGGGTCAGAAGGTCATTGAGATGAACTGGAAGGCTGTGGATGCAGCAATCGAGGCTGTCTCTGAGGTACGGTATCCTTCTTCGTGGGCAAATGCAGCTGCTGATGTCTGTCCTCCTCGAACTGAGCCGGAGTTTATCACCAAGGTGATGCGCCCCATGCTGGCGCAGCAAGGCGATCGTCTCCCAGTGAGCGCGTTTACGCCTGGTGGGTTGTTCCCCGTGGGAACCACGCAGTATGAGAAGCGTGGTGTCGCGATTAGTGTCCCTGAGTGGCTCATGGAGAACTGTATTCAGTGTAACCAGTGTGCCATGGTCTGTCCGCATGCAGCGATTCGACCGGTGCTTGTCACCCAAGAGGAGCTGTCGAAGGCTCCTAAGGGGTTTGATGCGAAGAAAGCCATCGGCAAGGACGCTGGTGATCTGTTCTTCCGTATCCAGGTGTACGCTGAGGACTGCATGGGCTGTGGCAACTGCGCAGACATCTGCCCTGCCAAGCAAAAGGCACTGGTGATGAAGCCGATTGCGGCACAAATCGATGTCCAGCGGCCGTTGCAACAGTACAGCAGTACGCTTCCGATTCGCTCCGGCGGGTTTGACAAGTACACAGTGAAAGGCTCCCAGTTCCAAAAACCACTCCTGGAGTTCTCTGGTGCGTGTGCCGGCTGTGGTGAGACACCTTACCTTAAGACCATTACGCAGCTGTTTGGGGATCGGATGATGATTGCCAATGCGACCGGGTGCTCCTCGATCTGGGGTGGGTCTGCCCCCTCTGTGCCCTTCACGGTGAATGAGAAAGGCCATGGTCCCGCGTGGGCCAACTCCTTGTTTGAGGATAACGCGGAGTACGGCTTTGGCATGGTGCTGGCGACGATACAGCGGCGGGAGAAGCTAGCTGATCTCGTCACCCAGGCATTAGAGAGAACCTCTGATGAGCTGAAGAATGCGTTTGCTGGGTGGTTAGACCACATGTATGATGCCGAGCAGTCTCAGCACTACAGTGACCTCATCCAAGGGATGTTAGAGAAGAACCATGCTGACCCGATCCTACAGGAGATCTGGGAGTCGCGGGATATGCTGACGAAGAAATCCATCTGGTCTGTTGGTGGTGACGGCTGGGCGTACGACATTGGGTACGGTGGCCTGGATCATGTGCTGGCGATGAATGAGGATATCAACATCCTGGTGTTTGACACTGAGGTGTACTCCAACACCGGTGGGCAGTCCTCCAAGGCAACCCCGATTGGGTCCATAGCGAAGTTCGCAGAGTCAGGCAAGAAGACCAAGAAGAAGGATCTTGGTTTGATGGCGATGACCTATGGGTACGTGTACGTCGCCTCGGTGGCGATGGGTGCCAACAAGAGTCAGTTCCTCAAAGCAATCAAGGAAGCAGAATCCTACCCTGGTCCTTCGTTAATTATTGCGTACGCACCGTGCATCAACCATGGGATCAAGGCAGGCATGGGCAAGACCCAGGAGGAGGAGAAACGCGCGGTGGACTCTGGGTACTGGCCGTTGTACCGGTATGATCCTCGTCTGGTTGCAGAAGGAAAGAATCCGTTCCAGCTGGATTACCAGCAGCCGAACGGCTCGATTCATGACTTCCTCATGGGTGAGGTCCGCTACGCAGCGTTGACGAAGACGTTCCCTGGTGAGGCTGACCGTCTGCAGAAGAAGTTAGAAGAGAGCGCTGAGGAGCGCTACAAGATGTATAAGGGTATGGCTGAGCAGAAATCCTAGGTGCTCTGCTTTTCATGCTCCGCTCTTACTTTTTTTTCTTCTTTTTTTTTTCTCCTTATAAAGCCGGGTCGATATTCTTATATAAGGGACGTTGCTTTCAGGGCTTCGGTGCTTGGCACCATCCACTGAGGGGGAAGCACGATGATGACCGCAAGTCTTGATAAAATCTTCAAACCAAAAAGCATCGCTGTTGTTGGCGCAAGTGAAACCGTGGGCTCCGCGGGGTACCGTATTTTCCGTAATCTCATCGGCTCTGGGTACGACGGGGTCGTGTACCCTGTGAACCCAAAAAGGGAGAGCGTCCAAGGCGTCCAAGCATATGCGTCAATCAATGAGGTTCCCAAGGTGGTGGACCTCGCCATCATTTGTACTCCTGCTGGGGTAGTCTGTGATGTCGTCGAGCAGTGCGGGATCCGTGGTGTCAAAGGCATTCTGATTATCTCCGCTGGGTTCAAGGAGATCGGCCCTGAGGGGGTCGCCCGGGAGCACAAATTGTTAGAGTTAAAGAAGAAGTACGGGTTGCGGATCGTGGGGCCGAACTGTGTCGGCTTCATCATGCCGTACCTGAACCTCAACGCCACGTTCGCGGGCAGCATGCCGGAGCGTGGCTCGATTGCCTTGGTGTCGCAGAGTGGCGCGGTGTGTGGTGCTATCCTGGACTGGGCTGCTGCCGCGAAAGTCGGGTTCAGCTCGTTTGTCTCTGTCGGCTCGATGCTGGATGTTGACTTCGGTGATCTCATTGATTACTTCGGGATGGACATGCACACCCGCAGCATCGTGTTGTACATCGAGTCGATTACGGATGCACGCAAGTTCATGAGTGCGACCAAAGGGTTTGCCCGTGCCAAGCCGATCATTGTGATTAAATCAGGGCGGTACAAGGAGGGTGCGAAGGCTGCGTCGTCTCATACTGGTGCCTTGGCTGGTGAGGACGTGATCTATGATGCTGCGTTCCGTCGGTCTGGTGTCGTCCGTGTCATGGACATCATGGATTTGTTCAACTGCGCCTCGATTCTCGCCAAACAACCCCGTCCCATGGGGCCCAATATCGCTATCGTGACCAACGCGGGTGGTCCTGGTGTGCTAGCAACGGATTCCATTGTTGAGAAAGGCGGCAAGCTTGCCCCGCTCTCCGAGGAGACCATCAAGGAGTTGAATAAGGTGCTGCCGTCGCACTGGAGCCATGCCAACCCGGTGGACATCATCGGTGATGGTGATGATGTCCGTTATCAGCAGGCGATAGAGATTTGTCTGAAGGATCAGAACATTGACGGGCTGCTTGTCTTGTGTGTCCCTCAGGTGATGGCTGATCCGCAGAAGCTGGCTGATAAGCTCGTGGATATCGCACGCAAGACTACCAAACCGATTCTCACCTCGTTCATTGGTGAGGCGAGTGTGTACCAGGCCCGTGAGCTTCTCAATAGGAACAACATTCCGACGTACGCGTCCCCTGATGAGGCTGTGGAATCATACATGTACTTGTACCACTATGAGCGGCATTTAGAACAGTTGTATGAGACTCCTGATGAGCTGATGATTCGCACCCCTGCGCATCAAGAGATTGTTGAAAAAATCTTATCGGCTGCTCAAGCAGAACAACGGACGCTGCTGAATGAAAGTGAGGCGAAAACCTTCCTGGAGCTGTATGGGATTACGACGACCACCCCGGTGATTGCTAAGACCGCTGATGAGGCAGTCAAGGCTGCAGAGAAGCTTGGGTATCCTGTGGTCATGAAGATTCTCTCCCCGCAGATCTCCCACAAGAGTGATGTGGGTGGCGTGGTGTTGGATCTGCGCTGTGGCGGTGATGTGAAGACCACGTTTACGGAGATGACGAAGAGAGCCAAGGAGAAAGTGCCTCAGGCAACCATCATTGGCGTCACGATTCAGAAGCAGGTGAAGAACCATGGCTATGAGCTCATCCTGGGGTCGAAGAAAGACCCGGTGTTCGGTTCAGTGATTCTGTTTGGCCTTGGTGGTATCTACACCGAGTTGTTCAAGGACCGTGCTATCGGGTTCCCACCGTTGAACCAGACGCTGGCGCAGCGCATCATTGAGAAGACAAAGGCGTACCAGTTGCTGAAAGGCTTCCGGAGCATCCTCCCTGTTGATATGAAGAAGTTAGAGGAGACCATGATTACGTTCTCCCAGATGCTCATTGATCATCCTGAGATCAAGGAGGTTGACATCAACCCGTTGATCCCGCAGGGCAACGAGCTTATTGCTGTGGATGCCCGGATCATCCTTGACCCGGAGCCCCAGAAGCATCCGCACCTGATCATCACCCCGTATCCCACGAAGTACATGAAGCAGATCACCCTGAAGGATAACACCAGCATCCTGTTACGTCCCATCAAACCAGAGGATGAGAACATGTGGCTGGAGATGTTTCAGAGTTTCTCAGAAGAAACCGTGCGGTTCCGGTTCTTCCGCATCATCAAAGACACGCCGCATGAGGTGCGGACTCGGTACTGTAACATTGATTACGACCGGGAGATCGGTATTGTCGCTGAGGTCCAAGACCATGGGAAGAAGCGGATTTTGGGTGTCGCCCGGCTCATCGTGGATCCTGTGCGAAAGGATGAGTGTGAGTTTGCCTTGGTGGTGACTGATGAGTGGCAGCGGCAGGGGCTGGGCTCTGAGTTTCTGGATTATCTCATCGAGATTGGTCAGGATAAGAACCTCTCCAAGATCAACGGAGTTGTACTGAAGGATAACTACCCGATGATCGCACTGTGCAAGGAGAAAGGCTTTCAGTTCTCTGATGGCGACCCTGGTGAGTACAAGGTGGAGTACGATCTGCTCTACGATGAGGGTCTCAAAGAGGGTACCTTGGAGAGTGGGAAGAACATCACTGAGACTGATGAGAAGAAAAAGGGGAAGTCGTCTAAAAAAAAACCTAAAAAACCAGTTGAAACCCTGAGGTTATAGTAGGACGCTGCCGTCGGCTGCGGGTCCAATGATGTTGACCCAGATGATGGGGATGTCCCCTGGGATGTGTGTCTTGTTTTTTTTCTTCTGTAGCATGTGGTTACACCTCATGGAGACGTAAGGCGAGGGCGCGGGCGCGTTTTGCGACCACAAAGGATTTCGCGATGAATTCAACTTCGGTTGCTTCCTCGGGGCTTGAGACTTGACCAACAATCATCATTTTTTATCACTCCTCACTCCTTCTTTTGTCTGTGATGTTTAAAGCGTCTTGTTGTACACGTCGTACCCGGGTTCTGTACACGTCTTACCGAAATACTTAGAGGGGTCGTTTCCCTCTCTGGTTTTTTCCTGGAGAACGAGGAGTTGTGTACGGAGTGATGTGGTTCTTTTTTTCGTGTTAAACGTATACTCTGCTACAGGTTCGCAAGTTTAATAAGTAGTTTTGTGTTGTATTTTAGATGGTAGTAGTGAGTTGATGGGATGCTGGAAGATGATGTTGATAGGGTACTTGAGGCGCATTTTTCAAAGAAGAAAGCCACGTATGGAGGCGTTTCACCTCAAGGGAAAAGCAAGCTGAATGTGTTGACTGCGCTAGGTGTCGCATTCTTGTTGGTGTCGGTGGCAACGATTGGAACGTGGGCTGGGTTTATGATCCAGCGAGGTTCCCTGTCTCCTACAGGTGGTACTGATGTGTTAACGATAAGTCGTACCTCTTCAGTTGGCCAAGAGGGTTCTCTGTTTGATGCAGACATGCAACCAGTTCTTCAAGATGAAGATTGTGTGTTTTTCTCTTTACCTGCTGATTGTACAGTTGATGTGATAGCAGTGGAGCGTGATGTTTCCTCTACGGTTATTCTCCCTGTTGTTGATGCTGAAGCGGTGTTATCGATTTCTGTATCATGCTCCGGTACTCTCTCAACCTATGACTCATATGTCCGTGTTCTTATCACGGATGAAAACGGTCAAGTGCACCTTGTGTTTGGCACTGATTCCTTTGGTCTGAGTGCAGGTGCGTTTTCGGTATCCAATATTGCTGAGGAGACGATGGTGTGTGATGAGGGATGCATTCCTGAATCCGTGACCATTGAAGTGCAGGATGCTAATGTTCATGTTGATAGTCTGTTTGTAGTGCCAACAGTACGAGGGGAACTGAGTCATTTATCTCCTGGACCTGGCAATGTGAAAGGGGAACTAAGTCATTTGTCAACAAGGCAGTCCGTGCTAGAGAATCAACAACTCATTAAGGCACATCGGTGGAATGAACTCATCGAGGATACAGGGATGGTATGGTATGCTGCTGTCACTGCGTTTTCACTGTTGTCCTTTGAGGAGAAATCACAGTACTTTGGTGCTCGTCTCCCCCATTTACATGGTTTTGAGTTCTACAGTGGTGGGTATTTTTGCTTAGATGACCCTAAGCACAGTGAGGTGAGTGGGTCTGGAGGCACTCCTCCTACGGTCACCATGGTTTCTGATTTTGATTGGCGGTCTCGACATGATGCCAACGACCCAAGCTCATTGTACTATGATGGTGATCCTCTGGGAAGCGGATGGATACCACCACGGTTCACTTGTCAGGTCTGTGCTGATTGTTGGGCGTTTGCTCCTGTGTATTCAGTAGAGGCTCTCGTGAACCTGTATTTTAATCAACACCTGGATAAGGACCTCTCCGAGCAACAGGTCGTCTCTTGCGTGGGTGATTTGAACTGCTCGAGTGGTGGGCATACCTCGGATGCGACGATGTATGTGGTGAATACTGGTATAGTCCCTGAGGACTGTTTTCCGTACACAGCCCCTTGTTGGCCAGTGGTATCACAACTGTGTGAAGATTGTACTTCAAGTTTACTCTGTAGCAACCCTGATGATATTATCGCTCCGACTGACTATTTTATACAATACACCGCTGATGAGGACGTGATAAAAGAAAACCTGATTAATTACGGTCCTGGGCCAGTGACTGTGGCCTATTGGGGTCATGCGATGTCGCTGGTTGGGTTTGGTATGGTCCATGTAGGTGATTTGATTATGGATGGGGATCACTCTCATACTGGTCAGGAAATCACCGTTCAACCTGGATCACCGTTCATAGGCAGGACGTATTGGGTGTTCAAGCAGAGCTGGGGGGACTGGGGTGTTGGCCAAACACCGTATGTCTCGGTGGTGGCAGAGGCAAGTCATTTGACTCCACGGTTCTTCAAGACCCCGATAGAAAGCACTGTTTATTCCGCGGCGAATATTCAATGTCTTGATTTGGATAGCGATGGGTACTACAACTGGGGAATCGGAGAGAAACCAGACGGCTACCCAACAATCCCTGATGAGGACGATGGGAATGACAACGATCCCCATATTGGACCACTGAATAAGTACTATTTCGAGACGGTGATAGGTGAGAACATCGCTGTTCATCAGAACGGGAATCCTGTGTTATGCAACGGGGAGTACGTGTTTGAGGATAGCGCGTATGGAAGCAATTCCCCAGTGACATTTGTGATTAGTAACCCCGGGTCTGAAGAGTTACACCTGACTGGGTCTCTCCCCCCGACTGTGCTCCCCCTGGTCGGAATTACTGGTGAAGATTACGATGATTTTGAGGTAGTGCACTATCCATCGTCAACCTGTATTCCACCGGGTGGCTCTGTGACGTTTTCACTTCGTTTTTCACCAGACTCTTGTGGCATAAAAACAGCGAAGGTGTACATCCCAAATGACGATCTTTATGCTCATCCCTATACGTTTACAGTCACTGGGGAGTGGTACCCTGTGTACAACTACAACACTGGGATTTGGTATGAAACCATTCATGAAGCTCTAGATGCCGCGGTTGATGGCGATATCGTCGTTGTTGTCGATGGCCAGTACTCTACCGGCAGCACGGTGGTGATTGACAAAGGGGTAACCCTGCGAAGCTTGCATGGAGCTGAGACCACGGTCATCGATGGTGAGAGCTCCCATCGCTGTGTTGTACTAGACCATGATGATGCAATGCTCAGTGGATTTACCATTGTCAATGGAGTTGCAGGTTATAGTTACGGTGGTGGTGTGAAAATAATTACTGGTACCATTGATCGCTGTATCATCAGAGACAATTCAGCGAGTGGTGGGGGTGGTGTCGCATCGGTTGAACGCGGTACGATTACTCATTGTATCATCGAGGAGAACACTGCCCAGGTCTTTGGTGGTGGCATACTTGCGTTAGACGAGACTGTTATCACCAATTGTCTGGTTCGGCAGAACAGTGCGGTCCAGGGAGGTGGCATCTATGCAGGGCCTTCTGGCTCTTTTGTGATTGACGTAACAACGGTGACCGAGAACCATGTTCATGACCAGGTGTATGCTGCGTCCGGGGGCGGTATTTTTGCTGCGGTCAACGGGATAGTCAGTGTGACGAATTCTATTCTTGTGTACAATATCAATGATGCTGTGCAGGAGGAGAATAATTACTATGGGACGATTGATTTTTCCTACTCGTGTACAAGCCCCCTGCCGTCTGAGACCGGTTCGGTTCCTTCTGATGCAGGGAACCTCGATGCTGATCCTGAGTTTTTGTTGCTGGGGACACCGTTTTCCCATCCTTATTCCCTGAAATCGTCATCCCCCTGTATCAACGCGGGGACTCCAGGTGACATCCTCCTCCCCTTGTTGGATTTGGCGTATAATCCGCGACTGTTCGATAGTCGAGTTGATATGGGAGCGTATGAGTTTCAAAGACCTGTTCCCCCTGGTGGGGTGAGTGGAGAGGTTCCACCAGGTATTACTTAATTTTTCCTTTTTATCTTCGTATCATCCTAGAAGGAAAAACAGGGAGATACTTTTTTAAGGAAACGAGTAATATGTATTCTGTGGATATACGGTGATGGGATGCTTGAAGACGAAGTAGATAAAGTACTTGAGGACCATTTTTCAAAGAACAGAGGAACGCATGGAGGCGTTTCACCTCAAGGAAAAAGCAAGCTGAATGTGTTGACTGCCCTGGGTGTCGCGTTCTTGTTGGTGTCGGTAGCGACGATTGGGACGTGGGCTGGGTTCATGATTCAGCGAAGACCACAGACACTTGAGTCGGTTATCGATGAGTCCGAACACTTACCCTTGATAGCTCAACAGATGCAGAATTTATACAGCAAGATAGATCTTACCCAATTTCCCTCAGGTATTTTCCTTGATCAAGGGTCCGTATTATATAGAGAGCAGATAAAACAGAGTGATGGCAGCCAACAGGATTCTCCATTACATTTAACACGTAGTGATTTCATTGGTGCGTATTATGATCTTGTGTATTCATCAGTACGAGAGCAATTACCAAGCTACACCGAGTTGAAAGAATATAGTCAGCAACTAATTGAGGAACAACAGCAAACAGCGTTCACCCTTGCTGTTATTAACTATGATACAATTACAGATGACACATATAATAATTTTATAAATTTAGATATTCAAAATAATACAAATATCAGTATAAACAAAAGTCGCCTTACTTTTAAGAATGGATATTTTCATGCACCAGTCAACGGTCAACCTTTTTATGAAACCAAAACATTTTATGGAGCATCGGTTCTCCTTCCAACCGTGTATGGCCCGGATACTGAGTTTATCATTCCTTCTGAGTTGACTGTTACCAATAGTCCTACCCCATTACATCTCGAAAAACTTCAGATTAACTTTCCCGATAGCGGGAAATTAATGAATGTTGATATTGATGTACCTTTTGTGGTAAACCAATTTCAATCAGATATTACAGGCAATGTTAAATTCGTGCTGTCTGGATTTGCAAATGGGAACCCGTTTGTCTCCTATGGCTCATTTTGTTACACGCCGTTAACTATGCCGGATTATAAAGACATGGGAATTATTGAGGCGACCATCCCATATAATGGTGAAAAAGGGAAAATAAGTGTGTGGATTTATCCGAGTACAGGCACGGTGTATGGTTCTCAAGGTAACTATCAACCTGCGTTAAAAAACGTGATGTTTATTGTTGATGGTTTTGATGTAAAAAACGATAGAACACAAGAAACAATTTGGCAATTTTTTGGTAGTGGGATGCAACAGTTCCTGGACATGGGGTTTGACTTGATTTCTATTGACTATTACCTCGATAATGGAAACACGTTCATACAACGAAATGGATATGCCTTGCGAGAAGTATTTAAGAAAATCCCTGACTGGATGGCCCCAGGATATGAAAACCGGAAGGCAGTGGTCATGTCAGGTAGTATGGGGACACAAACGTCACGCTACGCGCTTCGAACCGCTGAACAGGCTTATGAGGATCATCATATTGGTTTGTTTGTTGCCCTTGATGGCCCTTTTCAAGGTGCCAATATTCCTATTGGTCTGCAGGGATTTGTGACCTATTTAGCTGATGCATTCGGTGGTGAAGCCCAGGATTTACTCGATGGGTTGAACAGTCCTGCCTCAAGTCAATTGTTAATTAAGAACCGTTATGGAGGTTCATGGTATGTACCAAATCCTGCGTTTACTCAATATTATAGCGAAGTTGGTAATCTGGGACTCCCTCAAAAATGTCGAAATGTTGCAGTGGCAAGTGGGAGTGGATATGGCACACGACTGAGTTCGGCTAATTATGTTAGCTATGGGTATCTTGATGATATAACAGAAGTTGAACTTTGGCCATTTAAAATTAAGGCCGGTGGTTCAATTAAAACCTATTCGGATAAACCAGGAATCGTCTTCGATGGTTGGATAGGCGTTAAATTAGAATGTTGGTGTCCGTGGCCTATTTGCTGGCCTGGTCAATGGAAAACTCTGTTAGACATTGCATATGATGATACATATAGCATTTCCTCTAGTGATTATATCGACCTTGCACCAGGAGGCACACGAACTAGCATTCAAACCGCAGTCGATGCTTTTAATGATTTTGATTTACAGGTAATTGAATGGATTAATAATGCATTGAATTGGCGTCTTCCTTGGACTTGGACTATTCAACCATTTGAAACAATGACTTATGATATACCCGTGCATAATTTTATTCCCACATTCAGCGCTCTTGATATCCCTCTCTCCTGCATTGGTAACAATTATAATTATGCCCCTGGCAATGATCCCAATCTCTACAGTAAAACAACTTTTGATAACGTCTATTTTGAAACAGATAATGTCGGTCATGTAGATGAAACTGCTGGCAATATGGAATTCATGAAAAATGAGCTCTATGGTTTTATGGCGACACAGCAATCTGGGTATCTTGCTGTGAATAATGACGGAGTTTACAAAGTACAAAGCGATGGCTATTTCATAAAAAATTACCCGCTGAGTACTCCTACTCAGACAGAGACGATTACGAATCAGAATGGACAAATAATTCTGAATTCCCTTATTTCAGGATTCCCAGGAGATAACGATGTGTATTGTGTGAATAGCGAAGAAGATGTTCTTTGTGCAAGTGATATTACCACGTGTATTTACACACACAGTATTTTTGGTCTTAAGGTAAAACCTGGTTCATTGGTCTTAGGAAAAGAAATGAATTCTGGTGATTTGACAGCCCCGGGCATCTATGGAACACGAGGATATGGGTACGGTGCCACGAATTTCTTCTACGATGAAAATCATCAATTACATATACGAGGAACTCCATGGGGTTCTGTCGTTCCAGGTTCTCTAATATATGGTGACGATGTAATTTTTGGTGTTGATAGCTCCGGCTGTATTTGTATGATTCGGCAGGAGAATGGGGAGTTGCAATATCATAGGATATTAGAGAGCTATACAGATATCGTTCCAGGTTCATTATGTTATGGAGATGATACCTCTGGTAGTAAGACACCTGGGTTGTACGCGGTAACTCGAAGTGGAGATATTGTGAACTATCGTTGGATTAATAATGCTTGGGAGAGACGATCTACAGATTGGGGGAAAGCAGTACCCGGCTCACTGATTGCCTATCCCGCAGAAAAAACAATCTATGGTGTGAGCCCCAAAGGGTGTATGTGTACAATCGGAGAAATTACAAATGGTAATTTATGTTACTATGAGCTTTTACCTAGTTACACCGACATCGTCCCTGGGTCCTTATGTGCTGGTAAAGGCATGTGGGCGAGTACAATCCCTGGAGTTTATGCTGTTACTACAAATGGGAAACTAGTTAATTATCGATGGACTACTGGAGGTTGCAATCGGAGAGAAGCAATTGAACCTGCAGGAATAACAGTTGGAAATATTCTTCCCGGATCTTTAATTCTTGGAGAGCCAAGAATATTTGGGGTGGACTCTGAAGACAACCTCATCTCAGTGAAACATGTTAACATGGATTTGATACAATTTGAAATCTGGCCGGTGACTCCCACACCAAATAGTCCACCTCTAGCACCTGAGATTTATGGCGATGATGAAGGGTTTGCCTATCAACCTTTATCTTTAGGATCTCTAGTTACTGATCCCGAGAACGATATGGTGAGATATCAATTTTGTTGGAGTTGGGGTAGCCAGCTATTTGAGGATTATAGCAGCTGGATGGGTCCCTTCGATTCAGGTGATCCTCAAACCACTACTCACTATTGGGAGGCACCAGGAACATATGAAGTCAGAGTACGAGCTAAAGATATAAAAGAGGCAATTGGCCCCTGGTCTGGACCGCATATTATAACAATTTTATCAAATAGTCCACCACCTGCGCCTCAGATATTTGGTGATCAAAATGGTGTTGTGAATCAACCACTAGAAATTGGTGCTGTAGTCTCTGATCCTGAGGGTCATATGGTGCGATATGATTTCTGTTGGGATTGGATTAACCAAAACAGTTTTACCTACTCATGTGGCCCCTATCCCTCAGGACAGCAAATGACAACAAGTCATTCTTGGGCAGTTCCTGGGACATACGAAGTAAAGGTACGAGCTAAAGATATATACGAAGCAATAGGACCTTGGTCATATTCACATACGGTTACTATTACTGATCCATATAGCCAACAAACTAGTACTACCACGAATTAATTAATCGATAGGAAATAAAGTAACTCTAGTGATCACCAAACCTTTCATCTTTCTTTCTTTTTTACATTCATTTAGCATCGTTTAAGAACAACTGAGATGTTTACCGATGCACATGACCACACGTCTCCTCCCCGTCCTCCTGGTTCTAATAGCATTGGTCTGGGCCGGCTCCTTCATCGTAGTAGAGCATGCCACACGAGAGATAGACCCCGTTGATCTGGGGTTCCTCCGCTTTCTGGTTGCTACCCCACTGTTGCTTCTTCTCGTCGGTATCATGAAAAAACCTTTGCGCGTACCAAAAAAAGAGCTGCCCTGGCTCCTCGTGTTAGGGCTCACCGGTGTGACCTTGCTGTACCTCTTCCAGTTCGTCGGCATCTCCTCCACCAATGCTCCGACTGCAGCTGTGCTCATCAACACCAATGTCATCTTCATCGCCCTGCTCTCCGCAGTCGTCCTCCATGAGCAGCTATCACCAAAGAGACTCATCGGCATCCTCTTGTCGTTTTCTGGTGTCATCGTCATCGTGTTCTCAGGCCTGTCCACCGAAGTCTTCAGCCTCACCAACGGTTTCTTCATCGGCTGCCTGCTCATCCTGCTGTCCGCCCTCTGCTGGGCGCTCTACTCCCTCGTAGGCAAACGACTGCTGGCCACCTACGACGCCGTGGTCATCACCACGTACGCCTTTCTCCTCGGCATCCTCTGCTACCTCCCCTTCGTCATCACCCGCATCGGCCCTGTGCTGCTCCACACCACCATCTCAGGCTGGCTGGCAGTGCTGTGCCTCGCGGTCGCTTGTACAGTATTCGGGTACCTCGGCTGGTACTACGCCCTCCACCACACCGATGCCAGCAAGGCAGCCGTGTTCCTCAACTTCATCCCCCTCTTCACCATTCTGTTGTCCTGGTTCCTGGGCACACCACTCACCTGGGTGTTCCTCCTGGGCGCAGCCTTTATAATCTATGGGGTCTATCTCACACAGAAAACCTAACCAGAGGACTGACGAGAAGCATGTTTTGCGTGGAATGTGGAAACGAAGCACCGATCTTCAGAAACGGCGTCTGCCTGGGCTGCTACCTGAAAAGCACGCAGTTTTCCAAAGGACCACGCATCCTGGATGTGACCCTATGCCCCCGATGCTCTACCTACAAGTACAAGAACACCTGGTTGCAGGAATCATTTGAGGACATCCTGAAACGCCAGGTCAAAGACAGTTTTACCATCAACCCAGAGTTAACCACCGTGGACATCAAGACCTCGTGTGAGGAAAAAGACCGCATCTTCTCCTGCACCGTGACCGTCTCTGGTGTCATCCAAGGACAGAGCATCACCGAGCAGCACCCTGTCACAGTACGCATCAAACACAGCACCTGTGATGTCTGCTCCAGGGAAGCAGGGGGGTACTACGAGGCGATCCTGCAGCTACGCACCGAGCAGAAAACCTTCACAAAACAAGAGGTTGAGCTGCTGCAAAACACTGTGGAGCACCTCATAGAAGGTCTGCAGCAGGCAGGCAAACGAAAATTATTCCTCACCGACTACGAGGTAAAACGCGAAGGACTGGATTTCTTCCTCAGCGACAAGGGCGCCGCCTTGTCTATTGCCAAAAAAATCCAGGAGCAGTTCGGTGGTGATTTCAAACAGTCCTCCTCCAGTGCAGGCATGAAGGACAGCAGGCAGATCTACCGGATGACGTACCTCGTCCGCCTCCCACCCTACCATAAGGGTGATTTCTTCTCATGGGGAGATGTGTTCTATACGATTGTGTCGGTGCATGCCAACAAAGTCAGGGTCGTGGACCTGGCCACCTGGGAAGAAACAGTCATCGAAGGAAAAGACGTACACCCCTCACGGATCTATGGCGGCCGTGAGCTGATACGGGAACTCATCCTGGTGAGTCAAACCAGAACAGAGCTGCAGCTGATGCACCCCAAAACCTATGCAATAACAGAAGTACGAAAACCAACCACAAAAGAGTGGACCGGTGAGATGATTAAAACAGTGACCCTGGATGATCATCTGTTCATCTACCCAGAACAGTGACACTGTATCATCTGACTGATGAGGTACCACATTTTTTGTTCTAGTGAATGGAGTAGGTGTACCGCGAGATACCACAGAGCACCTGGTCTGACATGATGCCCTGGAACTCAGTTTGCTTCAGGCTGACGTGCTCGCCGTTTCCATACCACTGGATGTCGAACCTGTATCTCCCCAGCTTGATGAGAAAAATGTGTGTTGCGTCAAAGGAGATGGTTTTGTACCCAAAGGAGAGGTTGGTGATCCATCCTGCAAGAAAATTTCGTACCGTGACCTGATAGTATGGCTGGAGAAGACCTGAAGTGTCTGTGTGAAGAGTTGGATCGTACGCTATCACAGATGGTGAAGCGCTAATCAATACTTGACCGGAGATGAGTACGACCAGCAACAGGCTGATGACAGAGGTCTGTTTCATCATTTTGTTCTCCTTTCTTCTTCAGTGGGTACTGTGAAATACAACAGAGGACAATAGAGACCGGTGTCACCGATGAAGCCGATCACGAGCAATCGTGGTGATGCTCACCGCATCAATGGTGTGATGCTGTAACAGTGATTTTTTGATTTGTGTCAGGCCATGGGGACACGAGCTGATGTCTGCAATGATGCTCCATCGTGCTTTTTTTCCTCGTTGGTAGCTCTTTGATTCTGTCATGACTAAATCGAGATGCAGTTTAGCGATCAGTTCAGCGATTTTTGCCAGGCTTCCTGGTGCGTCATCGAAGTCAACGTCGATTTTCACAAGCTTGTTGCGTGCTCCAGGGATGGGGCTGATGACAGCGGTCCGTGTGGTCTCATCCAGTGACAAGAGGATGTCGTCTCCCTCCTGGAGGTTGAGTGCTTCTCGGAATTCAGTGGGTATCACAAGTCTGCCTCGGGTGTCCAGTGTGATGATGGTGTTCATAGGTCCTCAGTGTGGGAATTTTGTGGGTAATACATGGGAGTGCTGCTATATAAACATTCACGTTCTCGTACAGCAGCACCATTTTTATGCAGAGACGCCCTTTCTAGCTGCCATGCGTGTTGCATTGAAGTTCGCGTATGACGGAAAGCATTGTTCAGGGTATGCACGTCAGCCGCAGCAACACACAGTCGAAGAAGCACTATTACATACGCTCATCACCAACACCCTTATACGAAGTGCACAGGACTCCTGTTTTCGCACCGCAAGCAGGACTGACCGCGGTGTATCCGCTCTAGGCAACGTCTGTGCGTTTGACACCACCCTTTCTCCTGAGGAGATCATCAGAAGGGTCATGGATGAGACGTCTGCTGTGTTCGTATACGGCGCAACAGAGGTGCCAAGCGGGTTTTATCCACGGTATGCGAAGCAACGAATCTATCGGTATTACCTCAAACGCCCTGGTCTGAATGGTGAAGCAGTCATCTCAACTGCTGCGTTGTTTACTGGTGAGCATAACTTTTCGAATTTCGCACGTATCGAACCAGGGAAGGATCCTGTACGGAGCATCGATAACATCGTTATTGCTGAGAAGAAAGATTTTTTTGTCATCGATTTTTTTGCACAGACGTTTCTGTGGAACCAGATTCGCAGGATCGTCTCAGCGTTAGAAAAGGTAGGTGCTGGGAAACTCCTGTACGCGCAGGTGAAAGACGCGTTAGACCATCCTGAGAAGAAAGTGGATTTTCAGGTTGCTGCCCCTGAGCCGTTGCTGCTCAAGGATGTGCTGTATGAATTTTCGTTTCACTATGTGAAGGAGTATACGAAGAAAGTGCAGCAGTTCGAAAACCGTATTATTGCGTCGTTATAGGATGGCTGTTTGGTGTTTACCAAACAACTTCCCTGGTTTTAAATACGCTCAGAGGAACTCTTTTTTCGGTGAACCCATGAACCAAGAAAAAGAACTCAAAAAACTGTACCACGACGCGGTGTACTACCATCTGGTGAACAACGGATGTACTATCGTCAAAGCAAAACTGCACGTCTGGAGGCACTACAACTAAGAGAGAGTTGTGTCGTCTCTCATAGATGTTTCTTTAGCTGACCACCTCAAGAGGTTTTTGCTGTTGCGCTGCCAGTACCTCATTCATTGTCAGGTAGGTCATGTCGATGTCTTTTTTCTTTGACCATGCCTCTTCCAGCGGTGTGAAGGTGACGGTTTTATTGACCATGCCTGCCATCTTATCGTTTTCATTGTTCATGACCGCAAGCACCGCTTCGTAGCCCAGTCTACTTGCGAGGATCCGGTCAAACGCTGTGGGGTCCCCTCCTCGTTGAATGTGGCCAAGCACGCTGACCTTGATGTCCCAGGTGATGGCTTTCTCTATGGCTGCTTTGATCTCCAGAGCCCCTGCACTCTCCCCCTCAGCCAGTACGATGATGCTGCTCTTTTTCCCTGATTTGTACTGGGCATCAAGCTGGGCGATAAGCTTCTGCATGTCCATGGGTACTTCAGGAATCAGGATGTCTTCCGCACCACCGCCGATCCCGGTGTATAAGGCGATGTGTCCTGAGGTGCGCCCCATGACTTCGATGATGAAGAGCCGTGAGTGGGACGACGCGGTGTCCCGTATCTTATCAATGGCATCAAGCGCGGTGTTGACCGCGGTGTCAAACCCGACTGTGTAATCCGTGCCGTATAGGTCGTTATCGATGGTCCCTGGGATGCCGATGCCCTGCATGGGGAACTCCTGGATGAGCTCATGTAGCCCGCGGAAGGAGCCGTCTCCCCCGATGACGATGAGGCTGTCGATGCCGAAGCGTTTTAGGTTCTTGAATCCTTTTTCTCGTCCTTCTCTGGTGAGGAACTCGCTGCTGCGCGCGGTCTGCAGGCAGGTGCCTCCGTCTTTGATGATGTTGCTGACGGAGTAGCGGTTGAGCTGGTGGATGTCCCCTTCGATGAGTCCTTCGTACCCGCGTTTAATCCCGAACAGGGTGTTCCCGTGGTAGATCCCGGTGCGTACGACTGCGCGTATCGCCGCGTTCATCCCTGGCGCGTCGCCACCACTGGTGAGGACTCCGATGTACTTCTTCTGCGTCATTATGTTGTGACCACCTTTCTCGTGTAGTGGAATCATGTTGATGGTTTAAAACGTTCCGGAAAAGAAGCAAGGAGCAGACAGTGCATCGCTTGCCTAACGATGGTACGTATGCTGTTCATCTTTTGTTTTGGTTTTCATCAGCAGCACTGCGATGACGATGATAGAGCCACAGGGGATGACCCCTCCAAGGATGACGAGCCACCATGGTTGCACGTACGGGGTGATGATGTTGTTGTAGACCGCGGCGATCAGCAGAATGGTCAGGATGCAGGGGACGACGTAGCGGATGAGTGCATCCCACCACGGGCCGATGCGGACATCTGAGGTCTTGTTGGCATGGTCTCTGAAGAAGGCGACGTGGTACGCCCAGCCGAGCACTACACATTCAACGAGTCCGACGAGGACTAAGCCGAAGTTGGAGACAAAGTAATCAATGATGTCCACCCAGTACAGGCCGCTGCCTGTGGTGTACAGGAGGCTGATGAGAAACCCAACAAGGCAGATCAATGCTGTTGCTTTCTTTTTCGTCAGATGCCATTTGTGTTGCACACCAGTGGCGAGTGGTTCGATCATGGAGAACACCGAGTCAATGCCAAATGTGAGGAGTGCGATGTAGAACAGGATGCCGAACAGCCCGGTCGCAACAGGGAAGAAGGAAATCGCGGTCGGGTAGGTGATGAAGGTGAGTGATGGTCCTGCGATGCCGAGTTGGTCGATGCCAACGCCTTGGGTCATGGCGAGGTACCCGATGACGCTGAAGACTGCAAATCCCGCTAGAAATGAGGTGCCTGCGTCTGCAAGGGCAATGATGAACGCGTTGCTGGAGAGATCTGATTTTTTCCGCAGGTGTGACGCGTAGGTAATCATGATGCCTTGGGCGACGCCGACGGAGAAGAACACCTGGGCGTACGCGGCCAGCCAGACGTTGACGTCAGCAAGTTTTGAGAAGTTTGGGGTGAGGTAGTAGCTGATGCCTTCCATGGCACCAGGCAGCGTGATGCCTCGTATGGTGAGGATGGTCAGCAGTATCCAGGGGAGCGGGACCGTGATGAGGACGACTTTGCCGATGCGTCCAACACCTTTGTAGAGGATGACGAAAACAATGAACCAGATGGCGATGAGACCAAGCAGTACTGGGAGCCTGATGCCGCCTAGTGCTAAGGGACCCGTAGTAGCCCCAAGGAAGTCGGTAAGAAAGAAGGATTCTGCGTTGGCTCCCCAGCGGAGGTCAAGAGAGTACACCATGTAGGAGAAGCACCAGGCCATGACGACGATGTAGTAGGAGACGATGACGAAGGGAACCATGCAGCTCCACCAGCCGACGAACTCCCATTTCTTTCCAATTTTTTTGAATGCTTCTGGTGCGCCCTGTCTGCTCCAGTGGCCGACGCTGAACTCAAGAATCAGCATAGGGATGCCTGCGGTGAACAGTGCCACGAAGTACGGGATGAGGAAGGCTCCTCCGCCGTTGGTGTACGCGATGTAGGGGAATCGCCAGACGTTCCCCAGGCCGACGGCTGAGCCGATGGCTGCCATGACAAACGCGAGACGCGAGTTCCACAGGTCTTTTTCCGGGATAAGGGATCCCCCAACACGTGATATTAATTTTACTCTTGTTTATAAATATATCTAAATTATAATCAAGAACACACCTGGTAGTGGCGAGCTTCTCAACCTAAATATTTATTATGACTGAATGGTTCTTGTGTTGCTCGTGCAGGGGTAGCCAAGCATGGTCTACGGCGACAGACTCAAGATCTGTTCCTGAAGAGGTTCGGGGGTTCAAATCCCTTCCCCTGCACTCTTCTCTATGAGAATCACCTTCTTCTTCATCCCCAAAAAAAAAAATAATATAAAGAAAGAAACACTACTTGGTGCGCTATGAAGGTACCCTCTCTAAAAAAAGTATTTTCTTTCGAACAGACACAGAGTGGTACT
>JAFGML010000018.1 GCA_016927555.1 Thermoplasmatota archaeon | reverse complement strand
ACCTGGACGAACCTGCGCTACGACACCTTCAACAGCGGCATGGGCTCCTACACCGATGGGGGCTCAGACTGCTACCGGACCAACTCCTACTCCTCTGAGGGAGGCTACTCCGTGTGCATCCTAGATAACAACGGGGTCTCCTCCTCGTTCTACCTCACCAACAGCATTGACCTGCACACCCCGGAATACAAGTCACTCATGGTTGATTTCTGGTGGATGTGGAACGACAACGGCTGGTCAACAGGGGAAGACTGGTGGCTGCAGTACTACAACGGGTACTCCTGGGAAACCATACTTGACACAAACTACCCCAGCGGGTACGCCAAAGACGTCTGGCACCACACCATCGTCTACATCAACGAAACCGAGCATACCTATCCCACCAACATGAGACTGAGGTTCATGTGTGACGCCAGCTACGACAACGACCGCGTGTACTTCGATCAAATCTACATCAACGCGAGCAGCTACGGACGCATTGAATGTGATTTCGACCGGCTCCCCTCCACGGCTCTTACCCCACGCACCGGGTCGTATTCCCTCGGCGGCTCAGGTGACTTTGACCCAGAGTACGCAGCATTCAACAGAACCAGCATCGACCTGTCGCTGTACACCGATGTAGAACTCTCCGTCTGGTACAGCTACAAGGACACCGAGGCTGCAGACTTCTTTGGTCTCTACTACTATAATCTGACGCACTGGACGCCTATTTTCGAGATACACACACCACAGAGCGCCGGGCAGTTCCCCTGGACCGAGGCAACAGTGTCGATTCCAGATGAAATCGATGATCTGATCATACAGTTCAAGTGGATGACCTCGTCAACCACAGAGTACGTCGCTATCGATGACCTAGTCATTACTGGTCTACCACAGGCTGGGGAAAACAACTTCACGGGACTTATTGATGAAGTGAAGATCTATCCTCGAGTCCTTTCCATAGAACAACTCTACCAGAACTACCTCTGCACACAGGACAGTACTTCAGCAAGAAACGTCAGTGTTATCGTAGCAGAAGAGACTGTTGAGGGGGAAACCTGGCAATGTTTTGTTACTCCCAATGATGGAGTATACGATTATGCTATCAAAGATTCTAATACGATTGAAATTGGTGGAGGCGGATAAGTCCATGGAAAAGAAACTCTCAACGATGGGGATCACATTCCTGCTGGTGAGCCTCAGCGTCATCGTACTGCTCCCTGAGCCGGTGAACGCAGGATCCTACGATGGCAACGACCTTGCTGTCGCACTACTCGTCAACAGCTCAACGCTGATCAGCTCAAGCTACTGGGATCGAGACACGGCAGGACACCGCCAGGCGGTAGCGCTCTCCTCACGAGGCAACCTTATACCAACCCACGGCCCAACTTACGTGTGGATGACCACGGGCCGAGCAGACCTTGTTGCTGCCACCACCGATGGTCTTGACCCAGGAAACGAACGAGGAAACTGGTTCGCAGGCGGACAGTATGGAAACCCACGTGATGAAGCCAACCTGCAACTCCAACTCCAAGTCCCGGACTTCATGCACTACCTCTACTACGACGTGCAGTTCTTCACGGTAGAATACCCTGATTACATCGGCACACAGTACAACGACCAACTCACCATCACCGTTGATTCCCCACACGAGGGAGTCAGTTCATATGTTATTAATGTGAACGGAGGGGACTTCGTCCTCAACGCGTTGGACCCACCATTGGTTGGGACCGGCTACGACCTCTTTGCCACCAGTGGAAACCCAGATAACGTCGACTGGGTGTCCACGACGCCACACCCCACAGCAGCAGATGCTGGCGCCTCTGCACTCGTCGGCAGAGAACACCCCGTGCACCCTGGAGAAATCATCACCATTACCTTTAACATCAGAGACGTTGGTGACAACCAGTTCGATAGTGCAGCGTTCCTTGACAACCTGCAGTTCTCCGGGTTTGCAAAAACCGAGATGCTGGCTCGGCTCACCGCACAAGACCTCAACGGTGGAAACCATGAGCCTGAGGATGAAATAAAATACTTTGTCACCATCAGTAACATCGGTACAGCAGCGCAGAACGACAACCCAGGGTACGAATTTGAGAACACTATCCCACTGAAGACCCAGTACGTCTCAGAGTCAGCCACAGCAAGTTCAGGCACGATCACCTACGATCCGATTGAGAATAAAATTTTCTGGGACGGAAGCATCCCTGCACAGAGCAGCGTCATCCTCACCTACACCGTCACCATTGACACTGGGTTAGTCAACGGCACCCAGATTTCAAACCAAGGAACCGTACACTGGGATTCCGATGAAGACGGCACGAATGATGCCGATGAACTCACTGATGACCCTGCCGTCAACGACGGCATCGACCAGGATGGAGACGGGGAAACCGGTGATGATGACCCCACAATCATTCGTATCATTTCCTATAAAGCACCAACGGTACTCTGGGAGAACTTTACTACCGATACCCCTGGTGGGAAAGCACAGCAGACCCACGAAGGCCAGCTGTGGTTTGAGACCAGTACGTACTCTGGGGAAGGTAACTTTGAGGTCGCTGGGAGCTACTACAAAACCGATATCAACTCGTTTAAGACAAAACTGCGGTCATCACACCCAACACAGTACTGGAATTATTCATTTGCTGCGTTCAACAGCGAAGTCACCGCGTGGGACATCAATTTTTCCTGCGGCCACAACAGCGAACCTGCGGACCTGTACCTGAGATTCAGCACAGCAGCTGGTAACGACATTGCACACATCAGATTTGACTACGTCTTTGTCAACAACGTCCACTTCCTCTCACGCTACCAAGTCCAACTCAGCGTCAAGACACCAACAGGGTGGATGCCACTGCAGTCTGATTCTCCCAATGGATACCTCTATAATGGGTGGTACCGATTACGGATAGAGAGGAATGGAGAGACCTCCCTGAACTACACGCTGTTCCGCTATGATGGCGGCGATGTCGTTACCACCGACACCGCGACCGGCCCAACCCTTGGACAGAGTCTCAGCAACCTAGCATGTGTCAAGTTCTACTCCACAGAAAACCCGGTGGTCTGCCCGATTGTCTTCTGGGATAAACACTCTGTTTCACTAGTCTCCTCACCATAGTCAGAAAAGGTGGTCGAAAAGATATGGCACGAGAATTCACCCGCAACATGTTCATCATGCTAGTGTCGATCATGGTTGGTGTCGTCATCATCACGTTCTTTGCCGCTGACATCGTCAACCGAACAGCACTTGAAACACTGCAAAGTCAACATAACGTAGAAATCATCGACATCAACAGCCGCTTCGCAAACTTCCTGAACAACACCTTACAAGGCTGCGTGAAAATGGATCTGGCACGGGAACAACGAGAGGTCGCAAACCTCAACTTCACGTTTGCATTCTTCTGGTTCACGAATGCCCTCTACACCTCTGATATCAACCTCACACGTCTCTGCATCGATAACTGCACCGATGCTATGGAACACTATCTCGTAGCGTACACGAACTTCTCAGTCTGCAGACCTTTTTTCGAAGAAGCACAAGCCTTCACCAATAAATCATGGTACTTGAACTTGCTCAATAATTACATCAGATTCTCCTACGCAGGACAGGAGATCACGATGCTACGGTACAACGCCAGCCTGTACCTGAGACAAGCAGCAGAGAACCTCAGCCTTGGAAAACTGGACAACGTCTCATTGCTATGGGAGTTGTTTAATGAAACCCAAGAGCAGTATACGGTTGCTGAGCAACAATACAACAGTTACAAAGGAGCAATCGATGGGTACCTCTTCATGTCTGAGTTCCGAGAACAACCAGACACGTAACATGACTCTGCCGCGGCTTTGATTCTCAAGGTCCAACCGGTAGGTGTACATCACAAGCTCTTAGTTCTTCTCCTTGAACCCGACTCCAAACATTTAAAAAAGCAAAGGAATTATCCCCCCATCACAACAACCACACCTGCTGCCCCGGTAGTGTAGTGGCCTATCATGAAGCCCTGTCGAGGCTTCGACTTGGGTTCGAATCCCAGCCGGGGCGCTTTTCTATAACAGCAGAATCAGCATCTTTGTGATAATCGGGTACTCCTGCAGCAGCGTGCCGTACTCATCGTACGCAGACGCCTTGATCTCATAGAACCCGAAAGGAACCAGGAGATCCACGGAGCAGCCGTCCGTGAGGTTCTCATCCCAGAACACGTACTCGTTTTTCAGGAACACCTGTGTGGCGGTAAACTTCACCGACGCTGCAGCACTCGTCACATCGGGGAGTACTACGTACAAGGTATCATAGTTCACAGCTATGGAGAGACCCAGTGTCACCAGGATCTTCAGGGGCCCCAGCTTCTGCGTGTTGAACAAGTAGATGTACCCCGGCTCGTACATGCCGTAGTCAGGGCAGACCACGGTGCGGCGGTCCTCAATCTTGCTACCCGCGGTGTCCCACGCCTCCACGTAGATCTCGTACGACTCCCCCAGGTCTGCGATAAAAGACCAGGAGAACCAGACGGTGGACTGGCCACTGTACTGCTCATCGTAGATGGTCTCCTCATTCACCGTGATGACCACCCGAGCAATCCCTGAGCCAGAGAGAAAATCAGTCACACTGCCGTTCACCGTTGTCTCACCCGGGCTGATGATGTACGGCGGCTCGTACAGGGTGATCATCGGCGGTGTCATATCGATCTTCAACCCCTGGAGCAGGTGGTGCGGCAGCTCCTCGTTGACCGAGTCATTGGACCAGAACTCAATGTAGTTGTTCGGACGCTCAGAGGAGATCACCGGTGGGTCCTGGGGATCATACACCTGGGTGCCAAAACCGTTGATGTTGTAGTACGTGGTGATGTTCTCCGGGTCGCTGTCGACATCCGTGACATTGAACGTCACCGTAATAGGAGAAATGTACCAGCTGTTGTTCCCATTCGGCTCCTCAGGGTCAAGGCTAATCGTCGTGACCGGCGGGTAGATGTCCTTGCCGACGAACGCAGAGATGTTCCACAGGTCAAGGAGCGGTGAGACGTTCGCAGCAACCCGTGAGAACGTGGCACGCAACCGGACCGCGGAGACGTTGACGTCAGAGATGTTCTCCCCGTCCTGCACATCTGCCTTCAACAGCACGGTTCCCGTGTCATCCATGATATCAACACTAATAGATGTCGTGGGTGGCAGCAGAGTCTGCATGCCGCAGGTGCGCCACTCACGGAACTCCTCAGGAGCAATAATCACAGACATCAGCTGCCCTGTGGTGATCAGCTCAACCTCAGCACCAAGAGTAGAAGAAACGTTCAACGAACCAATGGTTTGCACAGGACGCCACACGTAGGAGAACACATCCGCGTAGTCACTGAGCACATCACGCTCATCCTCCCAGGTAGCGTACAGCCGGCCTTCACCGGCTGCAAGGTCGCACCAGTCCACGTTCAACGACGAGCCGTCGGTCAACTCCTTACGGGTCGTCATCAGGGTGCCATCACTGGAAATCACCCGGCCGTAGATGTCGCGCACACCACTTATCATGCCGTTGTACGCCACAAAGAACATCGACTCAAAGAACGGCACAGGAACCGAGCGGATGTAGCTGGTCCCAGCTTCGATGATGTAGTTATCCTTGAGTACCACCCCGACCCGCGACAGGATCTTCCCCCAGATGTTCCCATCGTAGCTGCTCAGGCTGTTCGGGTCGACGCTCACGTCACCATCATTCCAGGTGACCAGGAACTCCTCGGTGTTCACATTGTATGACACCGCGGGGAAGATGTGATCAAGGGTGTCTGTCCCCGTCGCAATCGTGATGCGACTGCCGATGCGCACGCCCTCCCAGGTGTACCGGTACGCGTACAAGCTGAAAGGACCGATGGCTGCATCAGGGCCGTCCTCGTAGACGATGATGAAATTCCCGACACCATCACCACTCACCCAGGGGTTCCCCTGGTAGTTGACTTCATAGGCTATCAGAAACTCAGCGCCAATAGCAAACCCACTGGAGGTGTACAACCGTCCTCGCACATCGTAGCTGCTCCCACCAAACCGGGCGTCAGCCCAGACGACGAGGAACCGGTCACTCATGCTGTCGTACGCCACCTGGGGGTTGAACTGCCCACCAGCGTAGCTGCACACCGTGAACCGCAGGTCCACCTGTCCATCAGGAGTAACAATGGCGCCTTTCACGTCAGCTTCATAGCGCTGCAGTGGTTGATTCGCTGGGTTCTCCTCCCAGACGACAAAAAAGTTCCCTGCGCCAAACGCAACCGTGGGATTCTCTGCATGAAACGTCGTGGCAAGAGCTGGATCGGAGATGTCGATGTCGCTGTTGTTCTGCGGGATAGGGTTGCCGTTGTCCTTGTTGTAGCTACGCCCATGGATCACCCCAGGGATAGTCCGCTCATAGTGCGGGAGGGGTACCGGGATGTCCTCAGGGCCTAGGCGCTCCTCCCAGGCGACCAGGAAGCGCCCCTCTCCATACTCGACATCAGGGTCCCAGGCGCCCTCAGCAGCTGCTTTAAAGGACACCATGGTGTCAGGGTGGAGTCGCTCCCGCCAGCTGAAAATCGATGAGAAACTACTCTGTGATGAGACCGTGGGATTCCCATAGAACAGGTAGACTACTGAGGATCCCACTGGAACCAGGGGAACGTCAACGAGCACGGTCGCAGACACACCGTTCGTCTTTTTCATGAGGTAGTATGGGAGTAAGACCCCTGCGGGGTCTGCGAACCGGAGGTCATCGAAATCCACTTGCATCTCCGACTCATACGCAATGGTGAGATGCACCAGGTAGTGCTCAAAGGCCTCAGTGCCACTGTTGGTCAGCGTGATTGGTTTCATCCGGGGAAACGACGGGTTCGTCCATGCAGGATACGTACCCTGCAGCGCCACCGTCCCACTGGTGGTGTTGACAACGATGTGCTGGGAGAACGCAGGGTCAATCTTCTCGGTGGTGAAAAACTCATCTTCCCAGACTTCCATAGAGCCAGCACGATGACCTATAGGAGCTAATGGAGTGGGCGCAGGATGCCCTATCAGGGCTTGGCCTCCGGTTCCTAGGAGGACCACAAGGATTGTGAAGAGGCAGATGCCAGCGTTTTTTTTCGTCTCCCCCATCATAGCAGTGTTCCTCTAATACGGCCAGGGGACCGTGTACCATTGGCTATTCCACATCACTTGGAGATTCCAATCACCTGGGAGTGGTAAGTCACCAAGCACCCAGACACGCACCAGTGCACCATTCTCGCTGTACCATTGAATGGTGCGGGTGATTTGGATGAAGTCATCGCCTTGGAGTCTAAACCCGTACTGGTAGTTCCCGGACTGCTGCGGGTCAAAGCCTGCTTCAAGGTCAAACTCGTCACCGAGTGGTTGACCAAAGGTGTAAATCGTGAAGTACCCTGAGTCGCCAAGATCCCAGGTGACCTGGAGGTGACGGTTCTGATGAATCGACAGAGATCCGGACAGCTTGAACGTCTCGGTTTCTGCATTGACGAATTGCATCTCAACAGGCTGGTTGACTGACAGCTCCAAGCTGCCAGACTGCCCAATAGTGACATTCGCACTGATCGAGAACACCTCGCCGATGAGATTGGCTGCAATGTCCACCTCGGATAATTGAAGTATCTTTCCCGACCACTCGAAGTTTTCGATGACCCCGTTCACGTAGTCCCAGGAGAGGATGAAGTGATCCGTGGTCTGCAGGCCAAAGCCAAGGTGGAACAACTCCATGCCGTTGTCCACCACGGAGATGGTGTTGTGGAACAGCTCGCCACCCTCAGTCAGTAACCCCAGCTCAGCATGGGTGGTAGTCTGCGTCGGCAGCTGCCAGTACAGCTCCATGTATTGGTTGTTGAACTGCAGGGTGTCAGCAAGCACCCAGCCCTCATGGGCAAGTGAGAACGACAGCGAAGGATTCCCTCCTATGGCGTCTCTCTCTAGGATGATGGCTCCGGTCCGCTGCTCACGGTTCGCATCCCAAGAAAGCCTGAGGTGGTTGTTCCTCAGCTCAAGGGTTTTCATAAACGTCCAGGTGTTGTACGTAATCGAAGTAGTAAACGTCATGACGGTCTCCGAGTCCCGTTCGATGTCAAAAAAACCGGTTCCACCGGCCACGTCGATTTGCCACTGCAGCCGCACCAGATTATTCTTCAGCTCAAAGGATTTTTCCACCTGCAGGTCTTGATGCTGAAGGGTGATCGTGATATCCCGGACTTCATCCAACCCGCGTATCAGGGTGATGTTCCCGGTTCCCTCAAGAAGGTTGACTGCGTTTTCAAACCGCAGCTTCCGTGGGAAATCCTGCAGGCTGATGAAGGGCTGCTCCTCGCCTTTAAAGAACAACGCAAGCTGTTCGACGTCCTGTGACATGTCCAGATCCGCAAAACTCGATACCTCTAAATCCCCTAGCTCCCCCAACTCAAGACCCCAGGACGCCGCGATACGCGCTGGTAACCCAACGACTTGGAAGCTCACGAGGTTTCCTTCCTGCACAGAATCAAGGGCATAGGTCACATCGTAGGACTGGTCGCATTCGTAGAGGAACTCCTTGTCTCCCAGGATGGTGAGGTCGAAATCCATGTAACTGGGGAGGGGATCGATGAAGAAGGATTGCACGATGTCGTCAAAGAGGCCTCCCTCTGCCCGTAGGGAGATGGCCGTAGGTACTCCTGCGCTCTGCCCGAACTCATAGCTGATCTTTGCTTCACGGGGAATAGAGGTGATTGTCAGCTCTGTTGCTGGCTCAAAATCAATAGTGTAGGTGCGTTGGAACACTTCATTACCGTCGCCATCAATCGTACAGAACGTGGTGAACAACGACAGCATCGACCCTGTGTCGATGTCACTGGGTTTGACACTTAAACGGAACACCCGCGGGTCACTGAGGTTCTCTCTGCCGACGTACACCGAGGTGTTCACACGGGTGCCTGCGGCCTGTCCCGATGGCGTGGACCCAAACCCGACTTTTGCGCTGAAGTACGGGTTGTCCTGCTCTGAGGGTTGTCCTCCATCGAGGATTACGAACGGGAAGCGTGCCTCCACAGACACCTCATACGGCTTGGTGGTGTCACATGAGGTGGCCACGTTGCATTTCATCTCCACGACCTTTTCTGTGTTGTTCATGATTTTTGTTCGAATGAACCGCAAGTCAATGGTCGTGTCATCTTCACTTTGAACAGAGACCGGGAACTGTTTGGTCTCACCGGTGTTCAGCATCGAGGAAAACTCAGTCACCCCCAGCTGCAGCTCGGTGGTGATGGTCTCTCCGCCATCATACTGGGTGTTCACCCAGACGCCGTAATCCTCCCGGCCGATTTTCAGGTAAAAAATCGTCATAGCATCAGAGCAGACCTCGGTATCTGAGGCATCATACCCGTGGACCGTGATATCGTACACTCCAGTGGTCAGGTCAATAGCTGTCCCGAATCCATCCATGGTTCGATAGTCCCAACGGACTGTCTCAAATCCTGTGAGTTTCCGAATCGCACTAAATTGTGCATGATGGATATCGGTCGCATCTGTATCAATGGTCAGACTCCGACCGACGACAACCGCGTGTTGTAGCCCAAGGACCCCTGCGATAGGTAATTTCATCGGCTGCAGTTTAAACAGGTATATATAGCCTGCAGCAGGTGTGATGATGTGAATCTCTGGGTTGGCGTTTAAGGGTACTGGCGGTGTTTCAGTCTGCTGAGCAAAGGTGTTTGCTTCAGCAGTGACTCGGTTGACCGGTAGAGATGCAAACGCACCTGATGACACCAGCGGAAGACATACCAGACTTACAACTATCATTCCTACTATTTCTTTTCTCAACTCTATTCACCTCTTCTTGTTTGTATGAGTATCCCCCTTACTTTTTAAAGTTCTCATTTTATGTACTATTATATATTAAGAGCTTGGTCTATATAATCTTTATGACGTAACTATTGGTCAATTCCTTTCTTCTGAAAAGGTATTTTGATAGTGTATTTCAATAATATGTAAGTTTGAAGGTTTCTAGAGAGAGTACTTTCGCCTTGTGGTTTATTTTATAAAATCATATTTTTATAGAAATTCTCGTAATAATTATACGATACATTTATATATAATGGAAGTATATCTTAATACCAATAAAAAAAACACAAAAAACCTAAAACCAATTAGGGGGAATAAAGAACATATGAAGAAACTCTATCTGTTGGCAATAACGGTAGTTATTGCAGGGCTGATGATGACCAGTGCAACGAGCATGCCGACCAGCACCGATGCACAAGACGACCAACCAACCGCTGAATTTCTCGCACTACCTTGTCAAATCGTTTCAGCAGTACAACCAGGAGCCAGCCGGAGTAACGACGTTGGATCGCTATTCGCCGGCAGTCAGATTACCGCTGGCGACTATGACGAGTACCGCCCATCAATTGCTGCGGACACCTCAGGCACCTTGTTTGTTGCCTGTGATGCCTCAGAGGATGGCTCGATCTACTACCCAACGTTCACCCATTCCTTAGATAACGGTGCAACCTGGGAGCCCGGTGGGTACTTCCCTGACTCAGCTGGTGCATCCAAACCCGACGTTGATTACAAACCATCTGGATTCTATGCAACATTTTCACCACCTTTTGATTTCAGTGGGCAAATATGGGTTGTCGATGCGACTGATATAGCCAACATTGCTGCCTCCTACTGGGACTTTGGTTCGTATGGAATCGACACGTTTGAGGATATGCACATTGCCACCTACACCCATGAGGGACCTGCTGGTGACCCCGGGGCATGGAACTTTGGTGGACTTGCCTTCACAGGGTACAATGGTTACAGTGGTGCCACCCAATCCGGGGCTCCGTTCGTCTTTTATTCTGACAGCGAGACCAGTGGTGTGATTGGCTGGATTAATGGCGTCACAGACTGTGAGCACGCCTCAACAGACATTGATCTTGTCACCAACATGTCCTATGCAGTCTATGACCGCTCAGTCGGTGGCCTGTACCAACTGCTCGTCCGCAAAGATAACTTCGGCGTCTGGAGCTCATCAGGGGGGTACTACTCCCACCCGATGGTATTCCAAAAAGCAATCACCAGTACTGGGAACCTCAAGTACCCTGATGTGTGTGCTGAGAACAACCAGGTGCTTGCAGTCGCTCAATGTGATGTCGCTGGCAACCAAGACATCGTGTGCTATTACTCAAGCAACGGCATGAGCACGTTCACGCAGAGCATTGTCGCTGATTCCACCGGGGATGAACTGTACCCACAGATTACCTTGATTAAGGAAGGAGTCGCGGTGTGCGCGTACATCCGGGGCACCGAGGCGTACTACAAGGTAACCATGGACTACGGTGTCACCTGGAGTGCAGAGGCACGCATGAGCGATGAGCAGATCAGCCCATCAGAGGACCACGCGTTGACCCTCGCTGGGATGAGCGGAAAAACCTACGGCATCTGGCAGGATAACCGTGGCCCGAACGTCGACATTTACTTCGACACCTTCTACCAGGTCGCAGCACCCAACGTCCAGATCGGAACCGTTGGTGGAGGCATTGGGAAAATCACCATGGAAGTCCTGAACACCGGCACTGGTGAGGCCACCGATGTCGCTTGGAGTATCTCTGTGAAAGGCGGTCTGCTTGGCAGAATTAATGTCACCAGCACTGGCGTTATCCCAACGCTTGCTGCCAGTGGCGCAGAGGTTGTTCAGACCGATGCATTTATCCTTGGTCTGGGATCCCTTGCCATTGAGTTGTCCGCTGGACCAGCCACGATGACGAAGACCGGGAAAGTCTTCCTGTTCTTCACCAAAGTACTCTAAAAAAAAACAACCGTGGGTTTCACACCCACACCCTCTCTTTTTTTTTCTCATTCCTGCAACGGTGTTCTACTGTACGTTGGTTACCGTATCCTTCTTGACAGGCGGACGTATCTTCCTAAGAATATCTGCTTTACAGGAATGACACAGCCCCTGGGCGACCTCGCTCATCTCAGAGAGTCTGCGTCCACACGCCCAGCAGAAGAAGCTCTTGTCATCTGCTCCTTTCTTCATGCCGACTTTGCAGTCTTGACAGATCCGCTGAGCGATTTCATCAATGGTGAACAGTTGTTTACCACAGGACCAGCAGAACACAGCGTTCTCTTCGTCGTGTTCCTCTCCGCTTTCTAATCGCATTGGCATCCCAGGGACACAAGCTTAGGTGTCTGATTCGGAATACTTTTAATGTTATATAAACTGGTCGGCTGCTCCCAGCTGCTTGCTACGGTTGTGAGCGGATTCCTTCCTCTGTGATGTACCCTGTGATGTACGACGCTGGCGTCACATCAAACGCAGGGTTCTTCACAGACACCCAGTCTGGCATGATCACGTGACCTGCACAGGTGGTCAGCTCCTCACAGTGTCGCTCTTCGATGACAATCTCTGTGCCGGTCGTAATTGTAGGATCAAAGGTGCTGACTGGTGCTGCCACATAGAACGGAATGCCGTTGTCCTTCGCAAGAACGGCTTTCTCATAGGTCCCTATCTTGTTGGCGACATCACCGTTCTGTGCAATCCGATCCGCTCCGACGATCACCAGGTTAACCTGGTTGTTCCTCATGAAATACCCTGCCGCGTTATCCGCGATTACCGCATGGGGGATGCCTTCCTGGTGCAACTCCCATGCTGTGAGGATTCCCTGCAGGCGCGGCCTGGTTTCATCCGCGTACACAAAGAGCTGTTTTCCCTGCTGATGGGCGATGCGCAGTGGTGCCAACGCAGTCCCGTAGTCGACGGTTGCTAGTGCCCCTGCGTTACAGTGGGTGAGTATGGTCATGTTTTTTTTAATGAGTGTTGCTCCATGCAATCCTATTTGCCTACAACGAGCAACGATGTCTTCCACATAGGCTGAGGCTGCATCAAAAACGTTGGTTCCTCTCTCTATCTCTGTAAGCATGCTTTCTACCGCGTAAAACAAGTCATGGGCTGTCGGTCTGGTGGAACACAGCAGCTGAGCTGATTTCTGAGGCTGTGCCGCACCCAACGCCATGCCGTAGGCAGCGGCAGCCCCAATCGCTGGTGCCCCACGGACGACCATCTCACGAATAGCGTACGCAACGTCCTCAACGGTTGTTGCGGTGTACACCTCAACAGAGAATGGCAGTTTCCTCTGATCCAGGAACTTGATGGTCTTCTTCTCGTGCCACACCGACCGTCGTTGTATACCGTTGACGATCATGGTGTGCCTCCAAGCAACGTGATAAGGGTGGTATGAATCTCTGTGGTGTTCACCCCGCCACAGAGCAACCCCTTCTCTCGAAGGAGGATTGACTTCCTGTTTCGCATGGTCTTCAGAATGTCTTTCGCCTGGTCAAGCATCGTCGGTGGTGCTCCTGTTTCAGTGGTAGGCATGGTGTCCTGCAGCTTCTGCACCAGTGGAAGGCTGTTGACCTGCAAGAGCGCATTGATGTCAGCACGAGCTTTCTGAACCATCCAGTGCACTGGGGCCTCCAGACAGGGGTCTTTACTCCCGATCACCATCATGATGTTCTTCAAGGGATCGTACTCAACGATTTCAACGACGTCCTGCCTGCTCATGGTTTTCGCATCGACGTTCTTGGCGGTAATCAACAGGCGTTTCCCATAGTCAAGGCTGATGACCGCAGGATCGCTCTGGGCTACGCCGAGGTCAAGGAGACTATGGCCGAGTCTTACCATCTCTGCGATCAACGGACAGTTGCTCTCTTCACGTGACACAAAGACAATCTGCATCGTTGGGCTAGGGAGTACTCGATTGTTCATGGCACAACGATAACAGCAGCCTGTCTTTTTATTTTTTGTCTTCGATTCCTTATTAATAAAAAAAGTGTTAGAGAAGACGGATGCCGCCTTTGCTGTTGATCTCAATGTCCCGTGGTTTTAATGTGTGCTTGGTCCCCCGCATCTTGCGCACGGTGAGCTTCCGCCGATCCATGGCGGAGTCTAAATCAAGCAGCAGGATGCCATCGACGAGGAACTCAGAGACGGAATCCCGTGAGAGGTTCCTGGAGCCCTCTGCAACCTCAGAGGTCACCAGCGCAGTACAATTGTCACTCTGCAGGATGCTGAGGAGGCGGCGTACATGCATGCGCACCGCTTGGATAGAATCAAGGGGAAGTGGTGTGTGTGCGACAGAATCCTCAGGGGGGATGATCTCTGTTCCTCTGCTGACCACCCACACCGGCATTTCAGACAGTGGGGTCAGTGAGTCCAGCACCACCCGAGAGTACTGACCCAGTCGGATCTCCTCTTCCATCTCCTTGTGCGTGGTACGCTTATCTAAATCCAGGTACATGAACTTCAGCTGCCCAGTGCTGACTGCAGGGTGAAACTCAAAGCCGAACCTCTGCGCCTGGGCCATGAGGTTATCAATCCGCTCATCAGAGGTTAAAAACAAGCACTTCTCACCGCTGTTGATTCCTGCGTTGATGTACTGAAAACAGACGATGGTCTTGCCGGTCCCAGGGGTACCTGCGACTAACACCACACTTCCCTTCGGGTACCCTCCTTGCAGAAGGTCATCGAGACCCTGTAGTCCTGTACTGATCCTTGCGTCTGCTGAAGACTCATGAAACGTCATCCCAACTCTCTCCATTTCGCATCACCTAACCAAGAAATATATTTGCCGTAGTCAATTGTAATCCTCTGGCCACTTAAATATGTTTCTTACAGAGGAGGAGAAAAAAGAGGGAGGTGTACTTAGTTATCCCGCCGGTTTGCACAGATGAAAAACAAGGATTTGTCAACGAGTTCTAAGTCACCGAACCTATGTGTCGTCAGCTGTTTATTCTTCTCGAATATCATAAGTTTGCCTCTCCCAAATCGGGACAATACCCATGGGCTATTTAACCCTTTCTTAATTTCTCCGCTCTCCTACGACCTCAGAGGAAAACACCAATGTGAACCGTAACTTTCTAATAGCGCTGACGTCTACCCCACTCACCATCATGGAGCGTACATCATCGACGTTGAAGTTGGATTTACACCTGCACTCGTGCTACTCTGATGATGCCAGTGGCACCCCAGAGCAGATTATGAAATCATTGGTGAAACGAGGGCTGCACGGCATGGCGCTCACTGACCACAACACCGTGAAAGGAAACAAGCGAGCCCAAGAGGCAGCACCACACAACTTTATCGTCATCCCTGGGGTCGAACTCTCAACAGCAGACGGTCATCTCCTTGGGTTGAATCTCACGTCGGACATCCCCCGTGGTCTCAGCGTTGAAGAAACCGTAGATAGGGTTCTTGCAGCGGGGGGCATTCCCATCGTACCGCACCTCTTCAGACTGCTCTCAGGCATCAAAGAAGAAAAACTCAGAGGCATCGTACCCAAACTCTCCGCCATCGAAGTCTTCAACGGCTGCAGCGTTCCCTCATCGAATTTAAACACCGCGAAAGTCGCCTCAGCGTACAAGCTTGGTGGCACCGGAGGAAGCGACTCCCATGACCCCTTGTATGCAGGCTACGCGTACACCGTCCTGGATGCCAGTGACCTTCGCATTGACAGCATCCTCTCAGAGATAGAAAAGAAACAAACATGGGGCGAAGGACAGACCATGCCGCTGACGTACCGTCGAGACCGCATGGTTCTCTCCATCAAACAGTTTGTCCACCGTGGGTTCAAACGTATATAAACGCCTGTTCCCATCTTCAACCACGTTTAAATAGATGAAACGAATATATACTACCTAGTAAGGGGAAAATCCATGAACACACGATTTTCATCACAGAAACAGAATTGGAAACGAGGCAGTTGTACTCTCTTGCTCACCCTCCTGCTGTGCACCAGTCTGATCCAGGCGTACCCGGATGGTGGCGATGATACACTGAGGCTGACTTATTCTTTCTCCACACCGAGCATGGAGCTGGTTGATATCGCAGGGACTACGTACAGTCGAATCACCGCACCTGACTGCCCCCCTGCAGGCAGTGCTGGTGAGCCTAAACTTCCCTCACAAGGAGTCTTCATCCTGCTGCCTCCACACTCCACGGTTGAGAACATCGAGGTTACCACCGGGGAGAAAATCCTTGTCGGAACAGGAGTTACCGTTGAACCCACCAGTCAAGCCATACCACTCTCCTTTGCAAGTGATCTTCCGATTCCCACCCCAAATCCTATGATCTATAGCACTGATGGAGAGTACCCGGGGACACTGTTCACCAACGTTGGTATCTACCATTTCCGTGGGTACGCCATCCTTGTTGGTCTACTGCATCCCTACCAGTACAACCCTGTGGCTGGAGAGGTGTCCTACTACACGTCCTTCACCCTGACTATTAGCACTACACCCTACGACGACCCCTCAGCGTCCTTCTACCGAGGTCTCTCACGTGACGCCTTTGAGGTACAGCAGAAAGTCGACAACCCAGAGATGACCATGCGGTATCAACAGCAATATCCCTCACAGCCAACACCACGGGAGCAGTACGACCTACTCATTCTTACAACCGATGCATTGTCCACTGCGTTTGAACCCTTGCAACAAGCACACACTGCCACCGGTGTCACCACGGTCATCAAAACACTCACTGATGTTGGGGCTAGTGACCTTGACAGCATCAGGAATTACCTCCGATCCGCGTACACCGACTGGGGCGTCAACTACGTCCTCATTGGTGGTGATGACAACGTAATCCCAGATCCCTGGCTCTGGGTCTCCGGCATGGATGAGAACACCACCTACTACGATGATTACATGCCCTCTGATATCTACTACGCGTGTCTGGACGGCCCCTTCAACTACGATGGGGACAATAAGTGGGGTGAGCCGACCGACGGCGAAGGCGGCGGTGACGTTGATCTCATCGCCGATGTCTACGTCGGCCGTGCGTGCGTTGGCACCACTGCAGAAGTCACCAACTTTGTCGCCAAAACCGTTGCATACATTAACAAAGACCTGCAGAACCCGTTCTTCTCAGAAGTCTGTTTCGCCGGTGAATACATGGGTGAGTACGGTATCGCCAGCTATGCGAGTTCCTACCTTGAACAACTGGAAGACGGGTGTAGCGATGATGGGTACACCACAGTGGGCATACCGTCAAACGTCTACACTATTACCAAGCTGTACGACTCACCTACCTATGACTGGCCGCCCTCAGCAATCATCGCTCTCATCAACAACGGCGTCCACATCATCAACCACCTCGGTCACGCCTCCTATGATTACAACTTGAAGATTGATTCCTACGATGTCGATGGACTGACGAACCCTGCGAACCGCACCTGCTTCATCTACTCACAAGGGTGCATGTCTGGTGGCTATGACAATGGGGACTGCATCGCAGAACACTTCACCGTAAAAACAACGCATGCTGCCTTCGCTGGTATCTGGAATGCGCGGTATGGGTGGTTCTGGTCCTACAGCACAGATGGGGATTCCCAGCGGCTGCATCGGCAGTTCTGGGATGCGGTGTTTGGGGAGAATATCGCTGAGATCGGCAGGGCGAATCATGACTCCAAGGAGGATAACCTCCCGATTATCGGGCGCTCCTGCATCCGCTGGTGCTACTACGAGACCAACCTGTTTGGTGATCCTGCGCTGCAGATCATCGCAGGCAACAGCCCACCAGCTGCTCCAGCGGCTCCCGTTGGCCCAACATCAGGGTACACTGAGGTGACGTACCTGTTTTCCACCAGCACCACTGACCCCGAAGAAGACGCATTGTACTACCAGTGGGACTGGGGTGATGGGACGCTCAGCGACTGGCTTGGTCCGTACGACTCAGGTGAGACTGCATCTGCCTCCCACAGCTGGGACAATACCGGAGATTACCAGGTGACCGTCCGTGCAAAAGACGGCTCTGGAACCAGTGCCTGGTCTGATCCTGCAGCCATTCAGATCCTCCTTGGCCCGCACGTAGAAATCGGGAGTATTTCTGGAGGGCTCCATATCAGTGCTGAGGTTCTCAACACCGGGATGATTGATGCCACAGAAGTGAACTGGACTATTGCCCTGCAGGGCTTGGTCCTCTTCGGTCAGGAGACGTCAGGTAAAATCCTTTCGATTGCCCCGGATTCGTCCTCCACGGTACAGACTGATTTTGTCTTCGGCCTTGGACGTGTCGACATCGTCATCACTGCTGCTGACACCGAAAAAACAGCGACCGGCTTCCTTCTTGGGCTGTTCATCTTCAATATTCACTACCAGTAGGAACGAAAAAAAACAGTGGGTGAATGGTAACGATGAAGGTACTCTGTAAAGTCTGTAAGCAGGAGTTCGACTGGCAGAGTAACGATATCTTCATGCACCCTGACGGGTACACGATGAGCTTTACTTGTCGGCACTGTCTCAAACACACCCGAGCGTACCAGAAAGGAAAACTCTCTCTGAAAAGCTGAGACGTACCACCGGTACACGAAGTACAACAATAATATTATACAGTGACCCGCGGGAGAACACGCCTACTTGTTCTCGGTGAACTTTGAGTCGTACTTCCCTTCGTCAATCTCTTTGCAGACCTCAGACGGTTTCTTGCCCTCGACGGTCACACCAATCGATGTGCAGGTGCCGATGATTTCTTTTGTCTTATGCTTCAGGTCTCTGCCTTGAATCGAGTCTGCTTTCATCTTGGCTATCTTCACCGCTTGGTCAACAGACAGATTCCCCACCTTGGTTTTCGAGGGAACCCCTGATCCTTTGTCTGCTTTGACCTCACGGAGGATCAACGAGGCAGCAGGTGGTGTGCCCACTTCGATTTCAAAGTCTTTCGTCTTCGGATCAATGATCACTTTCACCGGGACTTTCATCCCCTGGAACTGCTTGGTTTTCTCGTTAATCGTGTTGATGACCTGCATGATGTTGACACCCTTTGGACCCAAGGCTGGGCCTAGTGGTGGGCCTGCCGATGCTTTTCCGCCATCAACCAGCGCTTCAATTGTTTCTGGCATCACTCGTCACTCCTTTTTCTCTTCTCTCTTCTTCTCTTCTTCTTTCCGTTTGATGATTCTGACTTGCTCCCCACGAACCGTAATCGGGATGGGGACCATGGACTCCAGCAGCTCCACCGTGATTTCTTCTTTGGAATAATCAATGTGCGTGATTTTTGCTTTCTCACCACGGAATGGACCTGCAACCATCTCCACGAGGTCGCCTTCCGTAATCTTAGCGACCGCGGAGGTCGGTGTGAGGAAATGCTCAATCTGCTCAATAGGGATGTCTCCCGGGAGCATGTTACGTGCATAGGAAATCGTCTTAATCATGTTCTTAATCATCTCTTCGTCGAAGGCTTCAACGAAGATGTACCCACGTAAATCTGGCGTCACCAGGATGGAGGGGATGTTCAACTTGCCTTTTTTTGCCCTGCTGTTGATGAGGTCTGCCGTGTTCTGCTCTTTACCAACCTGTGTTTTAATGGTAAAGATGCTAGACGCCTCAGTCGTAGCATTAGGTTGTTCAGAATTAGTATTCTCCATACACGTTCCCAACCATTCAGTAGCCAAGAGCATTGAGAATCCATGGTGCAACCAGTTCTCTGATGATATAAATCACGAAACCTAGCGCACCGATCAGCAGGATTCCTAGCCCAGTGATCTTCGCTGTTTTTTCATACTCATCGTTCGTTGGTTTCCGCGCCATCTTCAGGACACGGCCGTACTTGCCTTTTCCGATACGTTGCTGACGCTCCTCGATTCTCCGCTGTACAGCCCGGGCTTTATTCATTATACCTTTCTGTTCTTGGTTCACTCTTGACACCTGTAATACATACGGGTCAAATAAGAAGGAGTATATAAAGAATTTGGCGTGTTTTACGAGACAAAGTCAATGCCAAATTCTTTCTCTTCTCGTGACCGTATCGTCGGGCCGATGATCTGCTTGGATTTCACTCCCGTGATCACCAGCATCGCTCGGATCGACTTCTTCATGCTGGTATCAATGGTGGTTCCCCAGATGATCCGCGCGTTCCTATCGATCTTTGAGTAGATCTCTTCGACGACTTTCTCTGCTTCCCGCAGGGTCATGTCGTTCCCACCGGTGACGTTCACGAGTGCCCCTGATGCCTCGCTGATGTCCACCTCAAGGAGTGGTGAGTTCAACGCCTCAGTAATGGCATCGACTGCCTTGTTTTCCCCTTCGGCTTCACCAAGACCAATGAGTGCGACACCACCGCGTTTCATCACGGTCTTCAGATCAGCGAAATCAAGGTTCACTAACCCCGGCATGGTGATCATCTCTGTGATTCCTTTTATTGAGCGCATGAGCACTTCATCAGCAACCTTGAAAGCCGCGTTCAACGCAAGGTTTGGGACGATATCGAGGAGTTTATCGTTCGGTATCACGATAACGGTATCACAGAACTCACGGAGTCGTTTCAACCCAGCTTCTGCGTTATCTAACCGCACCTGACCTTCTACGCTGAACGGCAGGGTGACGACACCAATGGTCAGCGCACCGGATTCCCGTGCTATCTGTGCAATGATGGGTGCGCACCCGGTTCCGGTCCCACCGCCCAGGCCGCAGGTGACAAACACCATATCAGAGGGGACGATAGCATCTCGGATGTCTTGTTCACTCTCTTTGGCTGCCTCTTCGCCGATTTGCGGCAGGGATCCTGCACCAAGCCCACGAGTGAGATGACGGCCAATGAGGATTTTATAGGGAGATTGCGTCAGTAAGAGATGCTGTGCATCGGTATTGACTGCGATGAGCTCAGCACCATTAATCCCTTCTCCAAAACAACGGGAGATCGTGTTGGTGCCTGCACCACCACAGCCCACGACCTTAATCGTCGTCGTCAGACTCTCAAGGACTTTCTGCAAATCCTCATCTTGCACCCCTGAGACTTTCACAATGTTGTCACGTTTTGTCGCCCGAATCCCCGTACTCTTCTTTTCTTCATCTCGCGGTTGGTCAATACCCTGCTCTTTCATACCTTCAGATTCAACTACCTCTTCAATAATTTTTCTCATCTGATGATTCACCATCCTCACAACAAGGCCCCATCTTTGTCGAGAAAATCTTCTTTTTTCCCAACATGGTAAAGAGTTGTTAATTTTTAAACATTTCCAAAGAAACATCAATGCTGCGACTCGAATGGGTGAGACAACCCAGGGAGATACGGTCTGCAAACGAGGCGTACTGAAGGATGTTTCTGCTGGTGATTCCTCCCGAGACCTCTATCATGGTCTGAGGGTTGATGTTTCTTACTTTCTGTGCGATACGTCTCCCGGTGTGTGGAGGGAGGTTATCCAGCATGATGACATCGACGTTCAAACGCGCAGCAGTCAGAGCATCAGCTTCACTTTCCACTTCGATTTCAATGGGTTTCTTTCCTGATGTCTCTCTCATTTTTTCTAGTGCTTGTTCAACGGAGCCAACGAGCTGTAAATGGTTATCCTTTATGAGAATCGCATCGTAGAGGCCGTACCGATGCGGGTCGCCTCCTCCAAGGATCACTGCTTTTTTTTCAAAGGCACGAAACCCTGGTGTCGTTTTACGTGTCGCTGCGATAGCGACCGTTGGGTTGATGGCTCTACAGCGGGTGACCAGCTGGTGTGTCTCAGTGGCTATCCCGCTCATTCTCCCAATGATGTTTAACGCCAGACGCTCGGCTTTGAGAATAGAACGTGCAGGGCCCTGTATCTTCAGAACGGTTGAGCCCGCTTTGAGGGAGTCTCCATCCTTTACTACACCGTGTACGCGTGACCCTGTTTTTCTGAACACGGACGTTGCTTCTGAAAGACCAGCAACAATACAGGGTTCCTTCACGATCACACCTGCATGGGCTCTTTCATGCTGCAGTAACGCATCAGAGGTAATATCACCTTTCGTACCGAGGTCTTCTCTCAAGAACCTATCAATGTCATCCATAATACAATTATTTATAGTGAAGTCTGGTTTAAAGGTTTGGGGGCCAACGGTATGAACCTCGGTATTATCGGATGTGGCGCAATAGGCTCGGACGTCGCACGAGCAGCAGATAGTATGCCGGACATCGATGCGATTTACCTCTGTGACACCAACAAAACAGCTTCAGAGAAGCTCTGTAAACAGCTGAAGAAAGCACACATTGAACCTGTGGAACGCTTCCTAGCACACGTTGATGTAGTGTTCGAAGCAGCATCACAACAGGCGGTGCACCAGTATGGTATGAAAACCCTGGAAGCAGGCAAGGATTTAATCATTATGAGCATCGGCAGTCTGTTTGACGATGCCTTCCGTGCACATCTGATAGAAGCCGCCCGGAAGCACCATCGGAGAATCTACCTTCCCTCAGGGGCGGTGTGCGGCATCGACGGTGTCGTAGCAGCCAATGTCGAAAAACTGGATAGCGTGACCCTGGTGACCACGAAGTCACCGGTTTCCTTGGGTACATCTGTTGATGAGCGTACCGTGGTGTTTAAGGGCACTGCACGGGAAGCAGTCACACGCTTCCCACGGAACATCAACGTTGCCGCGTGTCTCTCGTTAGCCGGGGTTGGTTTTGATGACACAAAAGTGGAGATTGTTGCTGACCCGGTGGAAACCAGGATTAACCATAAGATCCTCGCTCATGGTCGCTTCGGCAGACTACGAGCCGAAGTAGAGAACATGCCGCATCCAGACAACCCGCAGTCGAGTTACATGGCCTCGCTTTCAGCAATAGCAACGTTGCGGCGGGTGGTAAACCCCCTGCAAATCGCCTAAAAAAAAAGTATGGTAGCTCTGTTCTTCTGTCAAGGTGTACAGACAAAACACGGGTGTCTATAAAAGAACAGTCAGCCTGCTGTCGTCTGCTGCCCTCCAGCTTCCTAAAACCTAAAAAGGACGCTGCTCTTACACAGGTGTTGACTCCTATGGTCTTTGAACTCAAGGAACGCGATGCTGCAGGCCGGATCTGCTCATTCCGGACACCACATGGCACCGTGATGACCCCACATCTCCTGCCGGTGTTCAATCCCAATAAGATGATGATTACGCCAAAAGAGATGCAGCAGCGATTTGGCATGCAGGTACTCATCACCAACTCCTACATCATCTACAAAGACCCCGTCCTTCGTACAAAGGCGATGGAACACGGTGTGCATACCCTGCTTGATTTCTCGGGTCCGATTATGACTGATTCCGGGACCTTTCAGAACTACGTCTACGGTGATGTGACCGTTGATCCGCTGGACATCGTACGTTTTCAACGAGACATCGGCAGTGATATCGGTACGATTCTTGATATCTTTGGGACACCAGGTCAAACCATGACTGACGCAGAAGCAAGCGTCAACGAAACCGTAGCACGAGCAGCACACAGTGTACCTGAGAAAGGACCGATGTCCTTAGCCTGCCCGGTGCAAGGCTCCGTCTACCCGCATCTCAGGGAGCAGTGTGCACGCCGGCTCAGTGCGCTTGCCGCTGATTTCTTTCCCATCGGAGGTGTGGTCCCGCTCATGGAAAACCAGCGGTACGCTGACCTCGTCCGGTGCATCCTTGCTGCAAAACGAGGTCTTGATCCCTCAAAACCAGTGCATCTCTTCGGGTGTGGTCATCCCATGATTTTTCCGCTGGCTGTTGCCCTCGGCTGTGATTTTTTTGATTCCTCAGCCTACGCAAAGTATGCCAACGACGGCCGGATGATGTTTCCCTGGGGCACAGAGAAGCTTGACGGTCTCTCTGAGCTGCCATGTTGTTGTCCTATCTGTTCAACCTACACTGCGAAGGAACTACACAACCTTGAAGCAAAAGAACAAATTGTACAACTAGCGTTGCATAATTTGTATGTGAGTTTCGCAGAACTGAAAACCATTCGAGCAGCAATACACGGCGGATGGCTCTGGGAGCTCGTCGAACAACGAGCAGCTGTCAACCCCGCTCTGATGGATGCCTTGCGGGTCTTACGAGAACCAGCGCATCTGGAATGGTTAGAACACGTTGAACCTGCTAGCAGGACAACCGCGTTATTCTACACCGGTCCACAGACGATCTATCGCCCGGCCCTCTACCGGTACCATCAACGACTGTTCAGCAGGTACCACCCCTGCTGCTCAACGACCGTGGTCTTCCCTGAGGGAACCAAACCCTATTCCTTTTTCTATGCACAGCAGCATCGACAGATTGCTTCACAGATGCATGCCACCTGTGTGGTGTACTCCTCGCTTGGTCCTGTGCCCTTTGAGCTCGATGAGATGTACCCCCTGGCACAATCAGTGTTCCCTGAGACTGTTGACGGTGACACGCAGCACGTTGCACAGCACCTGATGGAGCAGTTCCTTGTGGGAAAAACGGTGATTTCCTCTGGTGAAATCCACACAGTACCCACGGAGAAACCCTTGAGAAAAACCATCGATTCGGACCACCAGCGGATCTCCGCGGTTGCTGACATGCAGTTTGGGTACGGTGCCTCAGCAGCGTTGTTCACTGGGCCGCTGAGGATTATTAAATCGAAAAAGACGGGGAAGATACGCAATGTCCTCTGCAACGGCCAGCACGTCGTGTCCATGCGCGCCGAGGATGGCTGCTTCACCCTCAAACTGCAGGGGGGCCAGTGTTTACACACGCATCTTCCTTCTCCGCTCCTCCGGGTAGTAGTCGCAGATGACGCAGTCCCCTTCATTCGTGAGGGAAAGAGCGTGTTTGCGAAATTTGTCACCGACTGCGACCCCGCGTTACGTCCGTACGATGAGTGTCTCATCGTCGATACAGATGACACGTTACTTGGGGTGGGGCGAACGCTGCTCGCCAGAGACGAGATGCTTGCCTTCCGCCAGGGGGTGGCAGTGAAAACCAGAGAATCCATCCCATCATAGGGAGAACCCACATCAAAAACTATTTGTATCCTCGTCTGTATTACATGGAGTGTTGCACTCCAACGCTGTTGACTTGTTAGGAGGACAGTAGAGTATGACCACCTTTGAAGAGCTCTCTGAGCAAATCAAAATGTTAAAGACCGCTCGAGATTTTCTAAAAGAGAAGTACGATGCATCAGAGTTTCATAAAACTAGAGAGGACAACCCACAGTCAGCTGTGCCACCGACTCCACAAGATGGTGAGATGTACAAGCTACTAATCGCGATACAGCAGCTGGATACATACATCAAGGAACTGCAAGACGTGCAGTTCAAGGTTCTCAAAGAAGAAAAGTAGCACGTGCTCTTCTTTTCTTTCTGTGCTTGTCTTACTCTGTTTTTCTGATTTCCTGGACCCTCTTGTCAATGTCCTGCTGGAGTTGGGCTGCGATGTCTCGCTTCGTGAACACGTCTGCTTTGATAGCCAAGGAGAGCTTGATGCCCAGGAGGCGGGCGAGTTTTCCTCGTTGTGTCTTTGGCGCCCGGTTGATTAAGGGATGCTGGAAGATCACCCCGTGTTTTGGTGGTCGTCCCCCCTCTTTTTTGAATCGAAACAGGGCTTTCTCTGCACCAAGGATCTGTACAGTAGATGCTGGGAGCAGCGCTAGTTGTTGCATGCCTCCTGCAAGGGCGATGAGTCGTGCGCCGATGAGTGGTCCGATGAGCGCACTGGTGTTTGGTGCAATGGTTTTCATGTCGAGTTCAATTTGATTCTGGAGGCGTGTTATCTCATCGTTGACTGCTGTGAGTGTTTGTTCGAAGGGTTGTATTTTCGTTTTCGGTGTTGGAATTAGTGACCAGCAGCTGAGTCGTTCGGAGAGCAGATTCGCAGTCTGAACCAGGTCATCAAGGGCGTTGACCATTTGGATGAGTGGAAGATCCTGGCTGTGGAGTTGCTCATCGATACGCTGCTGTGTAAGCCGGAGGGAGGCACTGTGGAGGAGGTCTTGGGTAAACCCATAGTCTGCAGCGGTAATGGTGATCGTCGTGAACAGGGGGTGTGCTGCATCGTAGGTACCCAGGTGTTGGAGCCGCTTCTCATTGACCACCACGGGTCTGTCGTGTACTATTGTTAGTTCTTCCTCAAGGATGTTGTTGTCCTGCATGTCTCGTAATCGCCGTGTGAGTTCTTGTACGTCTTTGGGGAACAGGATGTTGTCCTGCACACCAGTTTCGTCGCACAGAAACGTACCAAACCACTTCGTGATGAGACAGTAGGTCATGATGAAGATGATAAGCCATATGTTTTAATGTACTTTACGATACCGCCGGGGGGTTTCTACTCTGATAGTTAAAAGAGATTTTAAATATAGGGACTTGTATTACGTGTGTTAACAAGTAACCATGGATTGGGGGTTTTTCATGAAACCAGAGAGAAAAGAAAGGATTGTTCTAACCAATGTGATTGAGACGGAACTCGATATTTTGAAACGGCATGTGCTTGTCCTGCAGACCCTGAAGCAGAACGAGCCGGCAGGTATCATTAAGTTGTCAGAGTTGACCAAACATCCGCAGCACATGGTGCGGTACTCACTACGGATTCTAGAGCAGGAAGGGCTCATTGAGCCGTCTCCTCAGGGTGCAGTGACCACAGAGTCTGCTGCTAAGGCTATGCCGATGCTGAAAGCAAAGCTCAAAGAGATGCAAGAGACCATCACTGAGATCATCAAAGAGCTTGGATAAACCACTTCCTTTTCGTAGTATGCCGCGGTAACTCAGCTGGGAGAGTGCACGGCTGAAGACCGTGATGTCGAGGGTTCGATCCCCTCCTGCGGCACTTTTTCCATTTTTTCTTCTGTTAAAATGTTAAAAATTGGATACCGACTTTCGGCTCTATTACCTTGAGTTAAAAACTTGCCTTTTTTTATATACGATTTTTGAAAATTTTCTCATATTATAATAAACAAAAAGGATTTTCCTGTGCCAGTATTTTACTCTAGGCCTACATTCCCTACAGAGGCACTATTACTACAGGTTTAAATCCCGCTCCTGAACCTAAAAACCTATCCTTAGAAAGCCAATTCTTGACTGATACATTCTAGTTTTACCAAGGTATTTAAACAAAAATCTCCTTTTATTTAATAGGACTATAGTGGAAAACAATAATAACAATAAATTTTTGTTTTCCATATAAGTAATATATAGGAATTAAGGATGAAGAAAGTATTTATTGACGCGGAACTTCTTTGTGATCGAAGAAAATTAGATACGATTCGAATTTCGAAATATTTAATTAGAAATGATTATGAGATTGTAGATAGTCCGAAAAAAGCAGATGTCATTTTAATTATTACTTGCGGTTTTGGAAATTCTCTTGCGGATATATACTTTAAAAAGATAAAGAAATTCAATAACTATGATAGAGAGGTTATTGTAACTGGTTGTTTACCAGATACGGATAAAAAACGATTTGACCATTTTTTCAATGGCAGATCTTTCAGTACAAAACATATTGATGAAATTGAAAAGTATTTCCCTAAAACTAAAGTCAGTTTCTCTGAAATTGAAGATAGTAATTCTCTTTGGAATAATTTCAACAGAGATAAAATCAGTGATCTTTTTAAACTATTATTTTTAAAATTTGATTTGACAAAACGAGCGTATGTAGGTTTTTTCGATCAGGTGTTTAAAAATAAAATTGGAGAAAATCATTTGATTTTACATAGTTTTTATGGATTGAATCTTCCTATTGATGATCTGTATATTATTAGAATTGCATCAGGTTGCTGGCAGAATTGTTCATATTGTGGGATTAAAAAAGCAGTTGGCGATTTTAAAAGCAAACCTCTACATAGTTGCTTAAATGAATTTAAAAATGGTTTAGAAAAAGGATATTCGAATTTTTTTCTGACAGCTGAAGATACAGGATGCTACGGGTTAGATATCAATAGCAATTTTCCCGATTTGCTTGAGAAGATGACAAACATAGATGGAGAGTATCGGATTAATATTTATGCGTTAAACCCTAGGTGGGTGGTAAAATACGTTGATGAACTTGAAGAGATCGTAAAAAAAGGAAAAATTAAGGCAACATGTATCCCTGTTCAATCGGGGAATACTAGAATCCTTACGCATATGAATCGGTATTCAGATGTGAGAGAAATAAAATCTGCTTTTATTAGATTAAAAAAAGCAAATTCAGGTCTTGCTCTTGCAACACATTGCATTGTAGGTTTTCCTTCTGAAACCAATCAGGAATTCAAAGAGACTTTGGATTTTATTAAAGAAACATGTCTTGACTTAGGTATAATCATGGTAATGTCAATTAAAACCGATACTGAAGCAGGAAGTATCGAACCACAGGTATCAAACAAAGAAATATTTAAAAGAATGAGTTCTGCTCAGAAATACCTAAATAACTCAGGATATAAAACGTTCATAGTAAATGACACTCTTTATTTTGGAAAAAAACAATGAGATTAATACCGTGACATTCTCTCAGGTTTGAATACCAGCGAGTATTTCACCTATGAAGTAAACTGGCTTATTGGTGCTGATTCATATCAACTTTTTTTTTTCATTTTAAAAAATATATACTACTACAAAAAGCTCATCGTTAGAAATCATGATAGAAAACTCACTATTTATATCAATTTACTTTCCCTTCTCCACTTTGCAATAAAAACATACCTAACATGCTCCAAATAACAACCGAATCTCGAGAAAAGCATAAACGTATTTTTAGACTCGTAAGTTCAATTTGTTTTACATGATTTGAACCTGAGGTCTATTTCACGTCCCATACATTTTTTTTATTTACCTGAAGAAGATTTCAATATAATAACGCATAATTCTACCTGTTTTTCTTCTCTGAGGATATCACTCTAGGTCGATACCCTCTCAGTGGCATACCTTTTTTTACTACAATGTAGAGGAAGCAACAGCAGAAAAAACATTATTCAAAGCATATGGTTTTTTAATCATTTATGGCAATAAAAAAAATCAGAAAGATGGGCTTCTCTTTTAGTGAAATAAAGAAAAGAGAGTCACCCACCAATTATGACCTTGCCAAGTAAAGAGAATCAACTTGTTACCTGTGTTGCTCTTCAGGTTTCTGTTTGACTGATAAATCATCAACAAATACGCTAGCTGGCTTTTTATTTGATTGCTTATAGATCAATTTTGGATTCCCTCTAGATTTTGTTAATTGTTGAAGTTTCTGAGTTATATCATTCATTGTGTATCACCTCCAATTAAAATAACTATTTTTCACTTAACTAAATAATGCGTTAAAAGAAGCTAGTGATGCTTGCTATACTATCTATTGCATCAAAGTATATCTAGTTTCAAGAAGCACATTATTCAATTACGTGTTTTTTTTTTTTTTACTTCTTTACATTTGTTGCTCTTTGTCCTCGTTCTGAGTCTTCAACAAGATATTCAACTTGGTCTCCTTCACAGAGATGAACTCCCATAGGTATCGATGTTCTGTGGACAAAGGTCTCTTTTCCATCTTCACCGGCTATGAAGCCAAATCCTTTCATATCATTGTACCATTTTACTGTTCCTTTCATATTCGTTATCACCGCCTCAGATTCTTATATCTGGACTGTTTAAAAGAACGAAAATAAAAAAAATCCAAAAGTTCGTAAAAAACGAAAATGTGAAAATCTTTTTTCTCTTTCTTTCTATGAAGTATAATGCCCACCTAGCTTAAATAGTTATCTAGCTGCTGTGGCCTATGTTGTCATTCGTAGTATGGACCAGAGATGACTATTCATAGTATTTTTTATCAGTAACTTTAAGGAGGTGAATTTTAGTATAGTGCATGAGGGTTGAAGGATACCTTCCGCAGAGAAGATTCAAGCTCTACTACCGTTAGTTTTCACGCAGGGTAAAATACAGAATTGATTTATGGGTATATAAGACGATTTTCCTGATGGAAACGAGTATGGGGTGTGTAACAAAAAAAAAATAGAAATGAGGGTTTTTATGTCTTATTCTCTGCACGGCTGAGATCCTATTTTCATCCACAGAGTGTTAAACCATTTTTGTAACAGAGGGTCATTTGATATATTTTTATCCCATGCTGTTTGGATGTCAATTATGGATGATTCTGCGTTGAATGAATCTGAAAGACAATACATTCTCCATCTTTCCATATCTCCTTCAATTTTATCGTAACATTTCCCGCATACTAAAAATCTTGTTCCTAATGCAGGATGACGATACCCTTCTAGAATACCTAATTTCTTATCACATTCTTCACAATCTACCATAGTATTTCTCCTCCTTAAAAAGAGGTTTTGACGATAGGATCGTCTTTCCTAGTTCATGTATCATACGTTTTTAGTTTCCAGCGTTATCTGCGAAACTAATCCATGCACTGTGTAAATATTACTCTTCTGTAGTCATCTGTTTTGAATGCTTGGAGTCGTTTTCGATTCCTTAAGTTCATTTCTTTATCGATGTGGATAAATTCTCTGTCTAGTATCATTGATCCCACCTGTTCTCTCCTGAGTGTGTCGGATAAGAGGAGTATGCCGGAGGTAGTATATATCATTGCGTATAAAGGCATATAAATATGTAACAATATTACATGTTTGTGTAAACAGGGGAGTGGGGATACGAATGAATATCTCTTTGACAAAGGAAGAAAATGCACTCATCAAAAAACTTGCGAAAGAAGAAGAGCGACCCTATAGCAGACAAATAGTGTATATGACGAAATTCTACATAGAAAATAAGTGAAGAAGAAATGGACAAAAGGGACGAAATATATTGGGGTGATAGGGTGAGAAGTACACGAGCGGAAGAAATGAGAAAAAAGAATGAAAAAAATCAGGTTTTTACACTGATTTTATTTTAATATTGCTATACTTCTTAATGTTTACCACTCCCTCTATTTTGTGCCAATGGTTGATGGTGCATACATCAAAATTCTATTTCGGGATTCGAAATTTAGTACCAGAAATTTTTTTAGTATGCTCTTTTATTCTATGTTGTTTCATCTGTGCTTTTGTTATAAAATATTTATGACAAATATCACAGTTAGGTATTTAGGCATATCCTTTATTATGTGCTTTTGTATAGTGTATATGTAGCGCCTTTTTTGTTTTAAAGGATTTGCCACATTTTTCACATTTTGGCATTATCCATTACCTCCTCTAATCTTCAATCACCAACCTCTACAACACTACTCTCTGTTTTAAATCTTGTAAGATATTCATATAGTTCATAAAACCTTCATAAGGATTATCATACGGGCTAAAATAGGCATGAACCGCTCCATCAGCAAGACCTTTTGTTGAACAGTAATACAAATGATCTGATGTTTGAAGACGACGCCATGTTTTAAGTAACCTCTCATTACTCTTTTCTTTGAGTTTTATCCCGATGTTTTTTAGTTCATTAAAACAAGCCATTTGCATATCATTTCCAAGCCATGTTGAGACGTTCCGATCTTCATCTGCCCAAGAGATCGCTAAGGGGACATCTATTTCTCCAACAGGTGCATATCGCTCAACTGCTTCGGTTACGGTAGCAAAATCAAGGTTATCATGTTTAAAGGCTTCCCTGGGGAGATGTTTGAGGAATTCAAAGATCCCTGTTTCTATCCATTGATGTTCTCCAAAGGTTTCGTAATCCATGAACAGGTTGATAACATCGCCAGAGGAGTTGGACATCCAGTTCGCGTACTTCTCTGCAGTGAGAGGGAACTCCGGCCAGTTTCGTGAAGAAAACCGAAACCCGACATCATCGCTGAGCTTGTAATTTCTCAGGAGTACTTTGATGTTTGCGTTCACTGGTTTGTAGACAAAGTTTGGTGAACGCCATCCTAAAATCTTCTCTGCTCCTTCAGTAATAATTCCTTTGTATCCTAACTCAGCGATTTTTTTGGCTATACGGTTATCATAGATTGTTTCTGTGTTTCTGAACATCTTTGGTTCATAGTTAAATATTCTTTTTATCATCTGACGATGCATGTGTACTTGCTTTTCGAACTCATCAAGATCGTCATACAAGCTGGAAAGTGAATGAAAATAGGTCTCCTCGATGAAGTCAACAGCACCGGTAGCAAACAGAGCTTTATAACTATCAAGAACTGAAGGCATATACCGTTCACAATAATCAATGAATGTGCCTGTTAAACTAAATGAAACCCGAAATTTACCATCATATTTATTGATTAACTCAAGCAATATTTTATTTGTTGGAAGATAACATTTTTGTGCAACTTTTTCAAAAATTTCTTGGTTCAGTTTACGATTAAAATAGTCAGAAGATCTGTCATGGTTTGCGCCTATATTGAAAACCGTAAAATGATTTAATCTCATTGGTTGATGTACTTCGAAATAGAGACAGATTGATGGCATTATGTATTCCCCTTATCCGCATTGATTAATTGATCTTCTGGATTTTTTCTGCTTCTGGATTCTTGTCCACAGTGAATACATCTACTAATGTTTACCATATTTTTTCCCCTAAAAAAAGAGATTTGGACGATATATTCGTCCTTGATATTTCGTTTATCTCATTTCCTTAGTTTTCATTTTCAGAGTATACGTTAAGTATTGGGCTCTGGAAATAAGGACCTGATTGCAAAGGTTGAAGTCGTTTGCGTTTCCAATGGTCGTTTTACTCGTTCGTTGGTCTTCATTGATCTCACCTGTCCTTTCCGAAGTTTGTCGGATGATACTAGTATGCAGTAGGCAGTATATATTGTTGTGTACAAAGGCATATAAATGTGTAATATTATTGCAAGTTTGTGTAGAAACTCTCATGCAAATACTCTTTTTCCATCCACTCAATAAAATATGGAGAAAAATACCTTAACAAGTTTTCATCGTAAAAATACTTGTATTATTTCTTTTTATGTTTTAAGTAGGCGGTATTCAACTCGTAAATTCTTTCTCTTTCCTCAAGCTGTTTTTTCAATCTCGCAGTATTGAGACCATTATAAACATCTAGTGTTTTTTCTGCAACGTTATCCCACGTAAAAAGTTCAATCTCTTGCCTTCCGTTTTCAGTAAGTGTTTTACTTAACGATTCGTGTCGTAGCAACGATATGATTTTGCTTGCTATCTCGTCACTATCCCAGAAGTCAACCTTTAAACAGTTATGGAATGTCTCGCAGACGCCTGCGGTTTTCGAAGCAATCGTAGGAGTTCCAGCTGAGATCGCCTCCAAGGCAGTGATGCCAAAAGGTTCACTTACTGAAGGCATCACATACACACTCGCAATTCCATACATATGTTTCATTTCATCATCAGTGAGACGATCCGTGAAAATAACCCTATTCGAGATGCCGAGATCAACAGCCTGTTTGATCAACTCTGGAAGCAAATCACCAGCACCAGCTACCACAAACCGAACACCGGGTTCAAATTCTGATACTTTCTTTGCTGCACGAAGGAAAACATCCGCACCCTTCTGAATGGTCAGACGACCAAAAAACAAAACAAGTTTCTGCTTCTTCCCCTCAGAAATCGGATACACCGCGTTATAAATAACAGTAATCTTATCAGGATTTATCCCATATTTCTCAATGATCGTTCTTTTTGTAAATTGGCTCACCGCGATAATTTTATCAGCTTTTTCCATCCCTCCCCGTTCAATATCAATGAACCATTGATTCGGATGAAGCCAGCCACTTCGGTCATACTCCGTTGAATGAACCGTAAGAACCAGAGGAACGCCCAAGAGATCCTTTAACGTGATACTTGCTTGTATCGTCAACCAATCATGACAATGAATGACATTATACGTACCTTTCACTTTCGCAACAACTAATGTATTATAGCGAGCAACCACGTCAAAAAACTGACCAGCAATTTCATTGCTTTCAGGGCGATCATACGGAAAAACTGTGGTCTCTCCTACCTCTTTAATTACCAAATTACGATTATCACTCGTCGCGCCATGTTTCGTTTGAGGCATATAAAAATCTACCTTCACACCCATATGAGTAAGACTTCGAGTAAGTCCATAACAATGCGTACCTAAACCGCCTACCATAAACGGTGGGTATTCCCAGCCAATCATTGCTACTTTCATGTCCTTTATCACTTTTAAAAAATTCCTTATTTCATTAGAGACAATTCATTTCTCAAATCTTGCTTTGTAATAATCTTCGTCATAGGTGTGATGTCGTTTTCGAAACTTTTTATTGCTCTCGTTCTCAACGTTTGAAAATTCTCTCGGTATACTCATTGATTTCGCCTGCCCTTTCCGACATTAGTCGGATGATAGCAATAAGGAATAGCAAGTATATATCATTGTGTAGAAAGGCATATAAGTGTGCAAAATTATTACCTGTTTGTGCATCAAATGGAAAAAAGAATACGAATGAACATCTCTTTGACAAAGGAAGAAAATGCACTCATCAAAAAACTTGCCAAAGACGAAGAGCGACCCTATAGCAGACAAATAGTGTATATGACGAATTTCTACATAAAAAATAATAAATTAAACGCAAAAATAAGGTGAATAATATGAAATATGTCTGTAATCTATGTAGCAAAGTTGTTCAGGCAGATGACATAACCATACATAATACGACCGGTGTTAACGGATTAGAAGTTTTTGCTATTTGTCCAACGTGTTTAGAAAAATACCTAGAAAAAACAAAAGCAGCTACTGAACAAAATGAAGACGATAGTGAACGAAGAAAAATGCCAATGAAATGGTAACGAAGTATTTTTAACATCTCAAAATGTTTTAATAGAACCCATTTTAGAAAAAATCAAGAAAAAATCACTGTTGACTCCTTAATTGAATCTTGACTGTCGTTTAGCAGTTTTTAAGATACTTCTTGGTTTACCACTTAATTACCCTCTTGTATTGACAGGGCAATGTTAAATATTCTTCATCTGATTCAACAGACTCCCATCCCAAAAAACATTCTGAGAGATACGTGCGAATTCTTTTTCAGACAGCTTCGGAGTTTCGAGAGGCGGGAAATCAGAATCTGGGATTTTTGCAGCCCAGGCGACAAAACGTCGCACCATCCACCAGGTGTGCGTCACTTCTTTGAATGCATTCTTGCTCAGCGGTGTGATGTCCTCCCATCGATACAGTCCTGTGCTCAGAGAGGGACAACCACTGTTGGTCTTTTGAACAATATGTCCGTTCCACCAGACCATGTACTCAGGATGAGGGGAACAGAGCAGTATTCGGGCTTGGTGCTCATTTGGGTAAATCTCTGCGGTGATGGCCGGCTTCTTGGAATAATCCAACTCGATGATCTTATCGGTAAGCTCCCATTTCCCCGCAAAAAAATACGTGTACAAGAACACTTTTCGTAACATGAGATGTTCTTTTTTTATGAACCGAAATGCTTTGAAAAATGCGATGAGGAGACCATGGATGCCTCCAGTGTATCTCCAGGCGTATAGTCGTGTCAAGGGATTGGCTGAGGGATCCTGCGCAGGGTACGTCGCAAGGATGTGTACCTCACGGTCCGGATGTTCTGGGACAAGAAGGGCTGGTCCTCCCCACCACCGAATACGCTGTGTGTCCTGCGTCACACCTGAGAAGAGAGGATGGGTGTTCTTGAGGTGAAACTCCACAGGAGCTCCTCCAGCATGTATCTGAGCACCCTCTGTTGTTGTACCGGGGGCAAAGGATAAGACATAAGCGGTCGCACCAATATACTCTGGATGGTGGTGTTGAAAAAGATAAAACAGTGGAAACGCTAAGGTTCGATAATACGAGGAGACACAGGAGACTCCCAGTGAGCTTTTATGATACTGTCGCTCTAGGAACGAATGATGCCCCTTGTCCTGGGTGTGAAGGTCTGTCATGAGGGCGGCACCACCGCAGACGCCCACGTACCCTCCTCCACTTTGGATAAAAGCTTTGATTTGCTGTTTCCATGTCCGTACATTCCTCAAGAAGGTAAACCCTTTCATGACTGCATGTCCATCCCCAACACCACCACCGGGGACAAGCAGAACATCGTAGTCTGCTGTGGTGAGACGTCCTTTTCGTATATCCTCATCAGAGATATACCGGGTCGTACAGGAATAGGTTGTCTCCTCAGTCTTCCAGGAGTAGTTATCCAAAATGAGAGGGAAGAACTGTTTCGCTGACTCCCAGCCTAATGGCTCGTCAGCGAGTATTGCGACTCGGATGACTCGTACCTTGGCTTGTGTTTTCTGATTCACAGTTGCTGGGCTTATCATACGCGTCACGACGGCGGGTCGTACCCCCAGAGATCAATGGTGAACTCCCAGTTCTTCTTCACCTGGTCAATGATCTGTTTATCAATTGAATAGACATTGGTTTTATACTCTGCTTGCTGATCGAGATATCGTTGCATCGCTGGTAACGCCTCTTGTAAACCCGGCAGGTGAAACGCGGTGTAGATACGCTGGATCTGCTCAAGGGGATTTGCCGTCAGCTCCTCATATTGTACTTCGACGAGGTGTTTGGGATCAATGTTCTTTTTTTGCTCAAAATAGCTCTGCATGAGTCGTACATAGTTCCGTACTACTTGTGTTTCTAGGTCTTCGTCGTTTGCCTCTTGTAGTCCAAGCGCCTCAACGACTCTCCGACGCATTTTTTGTGTTGACAGATACACCTTGTACGGGTTCCGGTAGATGTGAATGAAGTACGCCTGTGGAAACAGTTCAAGCAGGGTGGAAATCCGAGCGGTATTCGGAGGGTTTTTTGAGAGGAATCGTTTTCCTTTACTCGCGTAGGTGACGGTCTGAAGTAAGGTCTGATACGTTGCCTTCCACTGCTGCTTCTCCTCTTGGGCGAGACCTGAAAAATGAATCGCTTTTTGATACTGCTCCTCAGCATTCTGAGGGAAATGCAGACAGTGGAAGAACGACCAGGGGTACAGCACTGCGAGCGCAGCCTCATCCTCATAGGGACTGTCCATGGCAACCTTGATTCCATCCATGGGTCGCTGTGCTGGTAGAAACCGTGCGAGGAACTGCTTCAGAGGGTTCAGCACCAAGAAGCTGTCCGGGAGCAGCGACTGCCACAAGGACAGGTAGCCGAACTGAGGGTCTTGACTGAGCAGCTCATGAAGATACGTCGTCCCACTCCGCCAGTGACCAATGATGAAGATGGGGGGGTGCTGCAACGGCGTCTGGGTGATTTTTCTACGATACAGGAAAGAACACAGGACGCGTGCAGGGGCAGTACACATGGACACAAGTGTGATGAAGAGAGCCCTGCCGCGGTACCGTCTCCCTACGCCTCTATTGTGTTGCACGAGACGAATCCAGCGGTGCAGTGCGATACCAAAGAGAGGATGTTGCATCGTTGGTCTCTTCTGCGTTTTTGTCTGGTGTGAAGAGGACGGCTTTTGGACGAGAGACTGTGCAGTCATACCTGGTCATCCTGTGATGTGGTGGGGTGCAGATCCATTTCGTACACACGATGTGTTTTGGACGCCACGGCTCCTGTGGATGCAATCGTGGCATGCGCTCTTGAATTTTTCTCATCGATCCAGCCGACATCTGCACTGACGTACCCCCGTCGCTTCATCTCCACGAGTACGGTGTAGTTTAACAAGGATCCGATGTGGCGGTCTCTGAACTCTTTTTTCATGCCGATGAGATGTAATTTCCCACGAGTAATCCGCTGCTGTACAAACAAGAACTGAAGCTTTTCCCAGGCACCTAACTTGCCGTTCATCTGCTGAAAGAGCTGGTTGTAGTCCGGTGTTGACCAGAGATACGCAACCGGTTCACCATGGTACTCCGCTATGAGAAATAAACGAGGGTCAACGATCCATCGCATCTGTTTGACGCCGAAGCGTGTGCGCACTTCTTCTGCAGAGACCGGCACATACCCCCAATGCTCTGTAAAGGTTTCTAAAAAAAGATCAATCCACCAACGTAACTCCTTGCCAGTGCGCAGACGATTGAAACGACGAAGGTGTATACCAGATGCTTTGCATTCTTGTGCTTTTTTCTCTAACTTTTGTGGAATGGGTTGTGTTAAATCAACACTGTAGAGCAGCAGATCACGTGATTTTTTCATCCCGAACCGCTCAGCAAACGTACAATAGTACGGTGGTGAATACGTCGATAAAAGACTGGGCGGTGAGTCAAAACCAGTACATAAAAAACCACAGCCAACATCAACACGACCATCGATTGGACCAAGCAAGACATCCATGTGTTTTGTTACTAACCAGTCTTGAGCTGTCCGTAATAGTGCCTGTGCGACAGAGAACTCATCAACACACTCAAAAAAACCAAAAAAACCGACCTGTCTCCCGACGACTTTACAGTACGACTGATCAATAATAGCCGCAATTCGCCCCAGGACCTGGTCATTTCTTTTCGCGAGAAACAAGCACCCTTCTGCATGCGACCAAAATGGATTTGTCTTGTGAAAGAATGCGGTAAAGTCTTTCAAAAACGGAGCAACCCACCATCGATTACCTCCATAGATTGTGAAAGGCACTTGATAAAAAGTGGTAAAATCCTTCCCTGTTACCACTGAAGTAACGGAGAGTCCGTCAGGGAATGACCGTATGATGTTTTTCTGTGCCTCAAACGCATATCGACCAGTGACTTCTCTCGTGATACGGGAAATACGTTTACCTCCAAGTTGTCTTCTCGTGTAAGATACCTATGTAAGTTCCATCGAATATTTCATAATTCTCCATCACCCACCGTCTCCACATCACACGCAGCATATGGAGGAGAGGAAACCATACCGGCTCGCTAGTCACTGGTGTTTTCAAACTCACTGTGATTTCTCCAAAATCACTGGGATCTTTCTGATTCTCAACACGTATCACTCCTTCAAATTGTGTGTTTTTCGGCCCTGGTGCGACTACGGAGACCTGCACGGTAACAGCGCCATCCTCTGGTTTCAGGTTTGTACCAGAGGCCGGGGTAAATGTCCAGGTTCCCCACTCAAGTGATGATGTATTAACTGTCCAGTTCAATAATGACTGATTAGCCCCAATATTTTGGACATCAAATGAGCCTGCGACCGTCTGTCCAGTTTTCACGTTGGTCCATGATAAACTTCCCATACAATATAAATCGGGCACATGAGGTTGCGGAGGTTCTTGAGGCGGGATGTAGACAATTTTAAACACCTCAGCATAGAGCCCTGGATAGGGGTTGATGTACTGCCACACCGTTGAACCCGCCGGGGTGACTTCGAAGAATGTTCCATGGAACCCATCGCAAATCAACGTGTTTCCATTCAGCAGACGCTCTGCGCCAGAGACACGAAGTGCATAGAAACTTGTCACAGGAGTTCCTGTGTATCTCCATGTGTAAGTTTCTGGTCCATAGGCTGACCCTGCTGCAAGAGCATAACTTCCATTCTGATCAACTGGTGGGATGATTTCATCAACAGATGAGTAGTGCGTCCCAGGACGATTCACTCCATTATTAAAAATAAGGATGTGTCCTTCCCCAGGAAGACCGGGGTCTATCCACGTCGCGTCATGTTGACCAAAGAGTTGCTGATCTACTGGCTCTCCTCTATTATATGCCTGTGGGTTTCCCCACCGGTAGAGGAGATCACCACCTTTCCCACTATTGCCACCACTGTGACCTGCTGCCTCTTGAGTCGTTGTACTATGGTCAATGACCCAGATTTCGTTAAAACTATTAACACTCAGGAGAATCTGATCAAGTGCCTCATTATAATCAATAGAATTGGTATGGAGCCAATCGTACCCAGAACCACCATAATTAATATTGATTAATTCAGGGTGGTCTGCGACCACACCATAATTTGGTTTTTCTGAATCATAGTCCTGGATGAGGTGATCCCACACGTGCCACTCCCAGACGATCTCCCCACTTGTTATCCCTGTTGGTTGCACTTCAATGACATGATCTGGCCATAAGCTGTTATAGGCCCAGTACTCTGGTATCCGACCTTGATTTATTGCCTCTTGGCGAGTCTTGATTTCCCAGGCGATCATTAGCACATTGCCGTTTGGAAGCGGCAGAATATCGTGATGACTGAGCACCCCGTCATTGTTATAACGGAAATCCCAGGTAATTGTCCCATCCCACAGTACTTTTTGTACGCCACCACCTGCACCGCCTGTACCAGAAGCACCAACGCGTATTGATCGAAGTATTGTACCCTCTCCTAACCAGCGAACACCGATTCCCGGGAAGTAAGTACTCGACCAGGTGTGATTCACAGATCCATCAGGTTCAATCAAATAGGTTGTGCTAGAGAACATAGGTGCAAATAAAATTTTACCATTTTGTGAACCAGTGTTCAGTTCATCATTGTGGTCGATTGTCCGAGGTGTCACCGCAGGTGTTTGAAAAGAAAAGATAAGGATGAGAACTATGCACAATTCTACTGCGCAGGATTTTTGACATCGTCGTATTTTGAAAGATGTACAACTCTTCTCTCTCATGATTTTTACAAACCTCCTTTTATACAATAAATAGCATAATTATTAAAGGTTTCTCAAGTTGTACTCACTAGAAAATTACAGATGGTTCTCATCGCTGGTGATGAATACACGCCACTGTCTCAATTTCAAGAGGAGTTGATGGAGGATGGGAAAATGAATCACCTCTGAATCCAGCGGTGTTTTCAGATACACGGGGATGTCTTCGTAATCCGATGCGTCCTCCTGGTTTGACACTCTGATGAATCCTTCGAACTCTGTGTTTTCTTCTTCTGGTGCGATCACGGAGACCTGTACGGTCAGCGGTCCATCCGCTGGCCGAAGATTTATGCCAGACTCTGGGGTAAACGTCCAGGTTCCCCAGGTGATGGTGTAGGTGTCAATCGTCCAATTCAGTGTGGAGTTCACCGCTCCAATGTTCTGCACTTGGAAGCTGCCGATGACCGTTGCTCCTGGTTCCACATTGGTCCACGATAGACTGCCAAAGCACTCTAAATTTGGTGTGTTTGGCTCAGGTGGTTCTTCCTCAGGTGGTATGTACACTGTCTTGAACACCTGGCCTCCGGTGTTGTACTGCCACACCGTTGTTCCCGCGGGTGTGACTTCGAAGATTTTTCCTGTTTCTCCATTCGTAATCATCGTATTACCCGTCGGAAGTCGTTGGGCACCTGACAGATGACTCGCATAAAACGTGGGTTGAGGGCTGTAGATCCATGTCTGTGTCTCTGGGCCATAGGCAGCACCAGCTGCAAGGTAGTACATTCCATTCTCATCGACTGGTGGGATGAATTCATCAACAGTGGAATACCCACGGCCGACGCCGTTGTTGAAGACAAGGATGTTCCCTTCACCAGGAAGACCAGGGTCTATCCATGTGGCATCATGCTGACCAAATAATTTTTTATTACTTGAGGTCCCTCGGTCGTACGCCTGTGGATTCCCCCAGCGGTACAGCAGGTCACCTCCTTTCCCACTGTTCCCACCGGTGTGACCTGCAGCCTGCAGCGTCGTGGTACTGTGGTCGATGACCCACACTTCATTGAAGTTATGAGCACTGAGCAGGATCTGGTCGAACTCTTCGTTGTAATCAATAGAATTCGTATGCAACCAATCTGCTTGTGATGATGTCACGTAGTTCAAATCCACTAGTTCAGGGTGATCTCCGACGACACCATAGTTTGGTTTCGAGGGATCGTAATCCTGGATGAGGTGATCCCACGCATGCCATTCCCAGACGATGTCCCCGCTCGTTGGCCCTGTTGGTTGAACTTCGATGACATGATCAGGCCAGAACCCGTAATTCGTCACATAATTTGGGTTTCTCCCCGCAGCAATAGCTTCAGAGCGTGTTTTCGTCTCCCAGGCAATGAGTAACACATTGCCATTTGGTAACGATTTCCCGTCATGATGTGAGAGAACCCCGTTGGTATTGTATCGAAAATCCCATGTAAGTGTCCCATCCCACTCGACTTTCTGAACACCACCGCCAGCACCACCACTCCCCGGGCCAGCGCCGACGCGAATGGTTCGAAGAATGGTTCCATCTCCCAACCACCAGACGGCTGCCCCCGGAAAAAAGCTGCTCGTCCATGAATGGTTCAATGATCCATCACTATGTCGTAAATACGTCGTTGTCGTCCACATCGGTGAATAGAGAAACTGGCCATCCTCTGGCAGCAGCGTTGGTGCAATAGACTCACTGGTGAGTTGAGACACGGACACTGGTGCAATAGCTGGCGCAATTAAGAGGCAACTGAGGAAGACCATCACTAGTCGCGATTTTTCGTGTAACGTCCTTCTCATCGATATCTATACTCCTTTTAAGGTTTAATGAAATATCCCCTTGAGCACAGATAACCTTTGATATTTATATACATTTTTCCCAAATCGCCACCAAATCACCACGAAGCCATCACATTCAGAACATCTCTCCCACAAGTATGTAACGGCCTTTTTCATTCATAATTATCCTCTAATCCATCGACCTAGCGTCATACGTTCTCTGTTATAGAACCTATCTGATTCAACCATCTTGTCTAGTGTAGTGGCACATCATCTACTCCTCTGCGGAATGCAACGAATGGAGATCTATGAGGGCGTACTAGCAGCTCCCATGAGGCCGTGGAAAAAATTTTTTATGGCGCTCCTCCATTCCATACACCTCAGACCAGCGAGACATCATCACAATGAATGAGACCAACAAAAAAACAACAGAAATGATTTTCAAGATCATCAAACATGACTACATGGTACTCTCCGTTTTAGCGTTACTCGTTGGTATCGCAGGAGGCTTTGGAGCTATTATTTTCCGTGATCTCATCCTTCTCTTACAACACGTGTTCTTCAATGGCGGTACCCCTCTCAATAATACTCTAGGAGTCCTCGTGGTACTGGTCCCAGCGATTGGTGGACTCATCGTGGGGTTGCTTGTGTTCTTCTTTGCTAAGGAAGCCAAAGGACATGGTGTCCCAGAAGTCATGGAGGCTGTAGCGGTTCGCGGAGGAAAGATACGTCCTCGTGTCGCTGTGGTGAAAACCATCGCGTCTTCTGTGTGCATCGGCTCAGGAGGATCAACCGGCAGAGAGGGACCAATTATCCAGATTGGAGCAGCGGTTGGCTCAGCAATTGGTCAACTGCTCAGCCTTCCACCAGGCGGAGTCAAAATACTGCTTGCCTGTGGAGCAACCGCAGGGATTGCTGCCACCTTCAACACCCCAATCGCAGGAGTCATCTTTGCTATTGAACTGATTCTCTTTGAGTTGAAAACCAAATCGTTCATCCCGTTAGTGATCTCATCGGTGACTGCAACGATTATCTCCCGAATATTTCTTGGCCAGGAGCCTGCGTTTCCGATTCCCATCTACCATTTCATCAGCCCCTATGAGCTCGCCTTCTACCTGCTCCTCGGTCTTCTGGCCGGCATAGTCGCCGTCTTCTACATACACGTGATGTATCGCACAGAGCAGTTCTTTGAAAAAATCCGGATTCAACCCTATGTCAAGCCTGTCGTCGGCGGCCTGTGTATAGGTGCTATTGGATTGTTTTTCCCTCAATTATTTGGCGTAGGCTACGAAACCATGAGTGGTGTGCTCAATGAGACGCTCATCGGTGGCAGTATCGTATTCCTGCTGATCCTGTGTTTCGGGAAAATCATTGCGAATGCTCTGACGCTGGGTTCTGGTGGCTCAGGTGGTGTGTTTTCTCCCTCACTGTTCATTGGTGCGATGCTGGGTGGAGCCTTTGGGATACTCGTGCATGCGCTGTACCCAGGGTTGACCGCTACGTACGGTGCGTACGCCCTGGTGGGCATGGCTGCGGTGTTCGCCGGGATGAGCCGTGGTACCTTGTCTGCCATCATCATCGTCTTTGAGATGACACTGAACTACAACATCATCCTGCCGCTCATGTTTGCGTGTGTGGTCAGTGATGCGGTCTCAACGTTTCTTTCGAAAGAGACCATGTACACGAAAAAACTCACCATGAAAGGAATCACCATCAGCCATGACATGGAAGTTGAGGTGCTCCATTCTATCCTTGTGAAGGACGCCATGGTACAGCATGTTGTCACTGTGACCGAGGACACCACTGTCCGTGACATTGTTCATCTGATGCAACACACAGGACATGTCGGTTTTCCGGTTCTGGATAACAAACAACGACTCGTCGGTGTGATTACCCAAAAGGATATCCGGTCTGCACTCCTAGAGGAACAGTATGAGGTGAAGAGCAACGAGATCATGTCAACGCAGGTCGTTGTTGGGTATCCCAACGACACGCTGCACACCGCCGTGGATCGCATGATGCAGTACGGGATCAGTCATCTCCCTATTGTTGACCCGTCTGACACGTCGCATCTCGTTGGGCTGCTCACGAAAGCAGATGTCGTCACCGCACACCATCAGAGCAGTCACAGTAGACCAATGCATATGCGCTTGAATGTCCATACCTTCTTCCGAAGAAACAAGTATAAAAAATAAATAAGGGTCACTCATCTTTTACTAAGAGATCCTCTCATCGAAGATCTCGTAACTCCTCAGAGTACAGAGAAGACAGCGGTGTGCGCAGGTACGGAGGTACCTCCGTGTCATACACCCCAAAGAACGTCTTGCGTAACTCATCTTCTCTCTCAACTGCCTCAGCGAGGAACTCTCGTTTGAAGAGATCGATGAGTTGGCCTCTCACCCCGTTCTTATACGCCATATAGAAGGCGAGCAGCTGCTGATCGCGTGCCTCCTTGCTCTTCTCATAGCGATCGACCCCAGGGCTTCGTCCAAACAGTGCATAGTACTGCATGAACCGCCGTGACAGCATGCTGCGCAGACCGACCTTTTTGATGTCAATGTTGTGGGCGTGCATGAACAGACTCAATCGTGCGCATTTATTACACTCATGGCACCAGCGCTTCTCGTTCGTACCATAGAGGCAGTTGCAGGAGAATTCGTAGCGTGCAAGCTCAGGGTACCGTGAGAACAGAATTTTCATTTCTGCGAGATCCGTCAGCGGCTCAATGAGACTCATCACTCGGTAGTTCGGGTTCAACTGTTGAAGCATGGTCTGCTGTTGATGTCGTGCGGTTGTGGTCTGGTCGTACGAGGGGTACCCGACGTAGCCGTCTCTTGTGTGAAAGGAAAAATTCATGTTCTGCTGATTCCCCAGCAACACCACTGAACCACTGCTGTGAAGAAAAGGGACTGCGAGAAAACAAAAACCGGTAATCATGTGGGAGTACCCCAAGCACGACGGTGGCGTGTTCCACTCCTCGAAGTCATTGAGCTTCTCAATGTGATTCGTCACGATTTCAACAGCAATACCCGTGGTCTGCTCGATTTTCTTCATCGTAGCAAGGGACACCTTATTCTCATGTGGTGTGGTCGTATCATTGATGTGAACGGGTGTGAGGTCGATGCCAAGTTCCCGTCCGATGCCAAGCGTGAGCAGGCTATCTTTCCCGCATGACAGCAGTAAGACCCCACCGTCATGGGCATCTGCCTCTCCTTCAGTACTGGTCTGCCCTGTGAAGTCGTACTGAATCGCGTTGAATCGATCGATAGTACGTTTGGTGTCAAGGTTATAATCATCTGCAACCCCGGGGATTTGATGCAGGATGATATCTTTCACCTCATCTTCACAGAGCGGTTGTGGCGTATTGTACATCAGTCTCTCAAATCGTGAGACTAACGGCATGGACACTGTTGAAATGAACCCAAATTCTTGTAAGTAGTACTGCTTCAATCGAGAAGGAAGAACTGACCAGTGCTGCTTCGGAAACACCAGGTTGTACTTCCGCTGATTAAAAACAACAGAAAACCCACAGCTGTTCTCAAGGATAGTAATTTGACCTGTGTTCTTTTTCGTTCTCTTGAGACCTACACACGAGGTGACACACACATCTCCTATTTCAATTCCACCATGTACTCTTTTTCTACTCAAGCATGATATCGAGTACTATCCCTTAAAATTTTCTACACAATTTTTTTTTGTGTTATGTTTTTCGTTTGAAAATCAAAAACGACTGCTCTGACAAAAACTCGTAGCGCTGCTGAAGGGTGTACCCTGCATCCTCCATTTCTTTGATTAACGTCTGTGGCGGCACGAAATGTTTATGGAGTTTTTGGAAACTCAAGATGCCTCCCCGACCGTCGTATTCGATGAGGACGACTTTCCCCTCTGGTGTTAAGGTTTCTGATAGTCGCTGAAAATACGTCACTCGATCGTGGAGGTGATGTGTGACATTGCGTAGGAAAAGATAGTCGCAGGTGTGAGGTGGGAGCGTCAGATGATCGGGGGCAGTCTGCAGCGTCTCAATGTTGCTCAGCCCTTGCTCTGCCGCCTGGTTTTGAATGAACGTTAAGAACTCTTCGTTGGT
>JAFGML010000017.1 GCA_016927555.1 Thermoplasmatota archaeon | reverse complement strand
CCAGCGGGGATGTCCACGGTGCCGGATTTGCTCTTCCCGATGATGATCAGACCGCCTTCCAGGGCAATCTCCCAGGGGACTGCAGTGGCATCGACGGTGCCCGTGTTCTTTAAGACAGCGCTGACACCAAGGCCGCCTGCGATGGATTCAATGACGATTTCTGGTGCAGGTTCCGTGATGGTTGCAGTGGTGTAATCCACGACGGTATCCTTGGCTGAATCGGTGACTGTCAAGGAGACGTTGTACTCACCAGCGGTATCGTAGGCATGGGTTGGGTTCTGCTCTGCTGAGGTTTCACCATCGCCAAACGTCCAGGCATAGGTGTATGGTTCTGTGCCCCCAGTGGCAAACCCAGTGAACTGGATAAGGTCGCCGACTTCACCGAAGTAGGGTCCACCAGCACTGCAGATAAGGCCTGCGCCTGCGGGAAGCAGGGAGATGTCATCGTAGTAGACTGGTGATGCGCCGTTCGCAAAGAGGTCGACAGCAGCGATGTTCAGTGTACCACCACCACCGCCTTGGACGGTGTCGGTCCATGCGTGCTCATCGAGAAGCATTCCGTTGTAGTACATCTTCAGCCAGTCGGTGGTGAGATCGATTTCACAGCGGATCTCCACCCACTGTCCGTACGTGAGCGGGAGGGTGAATCCGTTGAACTCTGTTGTGACTAAGTCAAGCTCACTGTCAAAGCTGATTTGTACTGTCCAGACGTTGGTGGCACCTGCGTCATCATAGGCACTCAGCATGATGAAGTAGGACATCCCGACGAAGTCATTAGGGATGTACTGCCAGGCAGTGTAGACCCACTCGCCAGAGCTGTACCCGGTGTACTCATGCACCAGGTCTGCCCCTAAGTCAATCTGAACTGATTTTGTTCCACCGTGTGCGTAGGTGTCGACAACAGGCGCGCCTGCTGAGGGTAAATTACCCCATCCTTTCCAGCCGCCATCATCAGGGGTTCCATCTAACATCTGTCCAACAGTGTAGGCTTCAAAGTCATCAGACCAGGTTCGCTCCATAGTGTGTAATTTTTGGCTGTCTTTGGCGATAGCCATCGTTGCACTAGCCCCAAGGAATAGGACTGCTAATCCTATTACCAACAGTTTACTTACTAAAATTTTCTTCATTATTTTTTTGCCTCCGTAAAGATTTTTTTACTTTATAATAATCCAAATAACACTCCTTACATTTAAATGTTTTGCTACTTTTATATTTAAATCTTTTTATAAGAGTGCCATTCAACGGTAAATACTCCCTCAGGAGACCAGAGCAGAATTACCCTTGAATATAAAAAAGAGAAAAAGAAAAAAGAGGAAAAACGGTGTTCCCTAGCGTTTACTGGAGTGTCACACGGGAGAAGAAGATCTTCGCCGGCACGGTTCTGGTGGCGGTGACGTTCTCTGCACAGGTCACGGTGATGATGATGCTGGGTACTGGTGTGATGAATCCTAGACCAATACCTTTTGGTGCACCAACCACGGTGAGATTCTCCCCGATGCCGAGCGTCGCCTGATTCCCGGAGAAGTCCCTGGGTTTGACCATTAACCCGCCTTCAATGGTGATCGCACAGTCGACATTGGTTGCCTCTGCTTCCCCGACGTTGGTCACGGAGACCGTGAAGCCTTTACCACCCTCAACGCCGATGGTGAACGCTGGTTCCGGATTCCCAGACGGGACATGCTTGAAGATACCACCAGTGAACTCATCGTCATTGAAAGAGCCAGCCCAGCCGATCTTACCTTCGACGAAATCAAGGGCCATCATTTGTACGTCGAACATCTCATCGTACAAAATCCACGTGTGTCCTCCATCCAGGCTGTAGGAGGCGCCTGACGCACCAGAGGCGGCACCCGTGCTGATGTACATGTTGTCGGTCCCAGGCAGGTAGCAGATGTCGCTGTCATAACAGGTCCCTGAAAACGTGATTTGTTGCCAGGTGGCACCGCCATCACTTGTCTCTGCGAGCATCGCGGTTGCAGCGGCGTTCAAATCAATGACCAGCCCGTTGTCCTCATCTTTGAACATCGGTCGGAGGTACGCTGGGAGAGGGGTCTGTGCAACGGTCCAGTGCAGACCACGGTCTTCTGATTTGTAGACACGTCCCATGTTGGTCCCAAACCAGATGTTATCGCCGATGACATCGTAGTAGCCGACGACCCCGAATTCCCCGGACAAGGGAACAGGTATGTCTGATGAGGGGACACGTGTCCAGAGGGCCCCACCGTCTGTGGTCGTGTAAATCTCATAGTAACCATCAACTGGATCACCCATGCACCAGCCGATGTTTTCATCCCAGAAGTGGACACAGTTCGGGAACGATCCCACGAGGTTGTAGTTCGCGGATTCCTGTCGCGTCCATGAGGATCCACCGTTTAACGTCTTGTAAATCCCCTGTGTGCCACCAGCAGCAGCATACATAGGAGCCCAGGCGGTGTTCTCATCAAGGGCAAAAATCATTGAGAGTGACAACCCATCTGCTCCGCCGATAAAGCCCGGCGTCCAGGTTGTTCCCCCATTGATGGTTTTTGTGAACTCTTGGCAGGCGGCAGAGGGGTTTGTTCCATCGTAGGCCGCAGCCCAGACAATATTCTCATCAACACAGTGGATGTAGTTAATCCCACGGCTGGGGTCAGGAAAACCAGTCGCCTGCTCAATCCACTCTGAGCTCATTCCGACAGTATTTGGTCCAGTGGATGGTAGTTTCTCTGGATTTGATTCGGGAACTACTGCAGCAACTGGCATGATAAAGGCCACTGCAACAGCAAGTACGACAACAGCTTTCAATAACAGTTTCACGTTAGATAGGTTCTTCATTGAGTTTCCCCCAATTTCTGACATGTACTATATATTTCAGTTTATTTAAATGTTTCGTAGTCTCCTAGATGGAAGCGCCCTTCTGTATCTCTATGCCTTGGAAACAGGAAACCGGGTCTCTTGCGTTCAGGTGACCATCGTTCTATTCTACAGGTGATTCTCTCTGTTTTTTTCATTGTACCAGATAGTTTCAGTCTCCTCAACCACATCTTTATAAACATCGTTGCTTTTCTCCTTACAAAAAAGACAACAAGGGAGTGTTTATGGGTAAAGAGAAGACACACGATTCACCACTCAGTGAGTTACCAGGGGTAGGACCAGCCATCGCAGATAAACTCATGGAGGCTGGGTTCGCTGACATGATGAGCATCGCGGTCTCATCACCCCGGGAGCTATCAGAAGTCGCAGAAATCGGTGAGTCCACCGCTTCAAAGATCATCCAAGCAGCACGGAAACAAGCAGATGTCGGTCACTTTGAAACAGGGACTGCACTGCTGGAGCGTCGGATGAAAATCGGAGCAATCACCACAGGGTCAAAGACCTTCGATGAACTCATGGGGGGGAAAGGGTTTGACTCCCAGGCGATCACTGAGCTGTTTGGTGAATTTGGCTCAGGGAAGACACAGCTGGCACATCAGCTCTGCGTGAACGTGCAACAGCCGAAAGACAAAGGCGGCTTGGACGGCCATGCGTTCTACATTGATACAGAGAACACGTTTCGCCCTGACCGCATCATCCAGATGGCAGAGGCGTACGACCTCGACGCCGATGACGTCTTAAGTAAAATCCACGTGGCACGTGCCTACAACTCCAGTCACCAGATGCTCCTCGTTGACAAAGTCATGGAGCTGTCCAAAGAGTTCTCCCCACGCTTGCTTGTGGTCGATTCTCTGACCAGCCAGTTCCGCGCGGAGTACGTCGGCCGAGGCGCGCTAGCGGACCGGCAGCAGAAGCTCAACAAACATATGCACGACCTGCTTCGCTGGAGTGATCTGAACAACGGTGTTGTCGTCGTGACCAATCAGGTTGCGGCAAAACCAGATGCGTTTTTTGGTGATCCCACCCGGCCGATTGGTGGTCACATCGTCGGGCATACGGCGACGTTCCGCATCTACCTGCGGAAGAGCAAGGGTGGGAAGCGGATCGCACGGCTCATTGACTCTCCGCACCTGCCTGAGGGAGAAGCAGTGTTCTCCGTTAGCGAAGTAGGCATTCGAGACTAATACACGTCTCTTTTTTTTTTACTGTTTTTCTTCCCTCGTCTGTCCGGGTAGCACAGTGGGACAGACCAACGGGGACGGTGTAGGCTGCGAGGGCAATGTACCGTGACTACGGCATCGTACAGTCTTAATCATCGCAGAGCCAAGCAACAGGAGTCCAACGAGAACGAGAAACACAGGGGAGAGCAGGAGGGCGTGTTGATTTCCCACAACGAGAATTGCGATGGAGAAGGCAAGCAGTCCGCCGATGACGCCAGTGAATTCGACCGGGATTTCAAGCCTGCCGAGGCGCATGACAAACGGCTCGAGTCGGCTGAGGTGCTGCAGACGTTCGTCAGCAAGCGCCTGGTGAGCAGCCAGGGTCTGGTGCAACACCTGCACCTGCGTCCCAAGCGCATCGTGGTGCTGCTGCATCACGGTGCACTGCTCTTGCACGGCGAGGAGGTGCTGCTGCTGCTGTGTAACCTCGCCATGGATACGCGCTAGCTCTTGTTCAAGGAGGTGAACCTGCTGCTGTGTTGCTCTCTTTTTACCCACTGACATTTCTCGTTCATTGCCTGCAGGATGTGCAGGAGAAAGGCCATCCTGGAGCCCTGGGACGCCGCAGGAGATTCTCTTTTCCACTGCTAAGAGACGTGAACTCACGCTGGCTGTTGACTGCTCGATTTTCCGTATCCAGTTACGCACAGACTGCAGATTCTCCTCAGATGAAACAGTGTCAGAAGGCAGGGACTGCCTTCCAGCGTGGTTTTTTTTCCTCATGAACATAGGAATGACCTTCTTCCCTCTCCGATATGTACGCAGTGTTGTGCGTGTGTCGAGTTGTTGAATGATGCGTCCAGAAGCGTTGGTACGACCCTCAACTGAGGCGGATGACGGTGACTGCGTTAGCATCAGTGAAATCCTCAAAGCCTGCGGCTTTCACAGTCAGCTTCATGTGCGCTTCGTTGACATTGGCATCCAAGATAGGTTTAATCCCTGTGATCTTCGCAGAGCCGTTCTTCAGGGTTTTCCCAGAGCTTGCGTCCCCAGCGCCAACCAGTGTCACCGTGGCATCAGCAATGGGGTCTGCGCGCTCATCATCGGTCATCACCTTCACCCAAATCGTATAGGTCTTCGAAAAGGTGAACTGCCCTGCACCAGCGCTCTCTGGTTTCTCGGCAAGCAGCGCGTTACCAGTGACCTGCGCATACATAGCCTGTGTTCCTCTCGGTATCATCACGACCGTTGCGGCGATCACAGTGACCGCCACAATCATGATGATGATCAAGTACATCGGGATGCCTAACACATCCCCATTCTCATTTCCTCTAAACGATGTATGGTTCATGTTCTACCTCCAGACTTGTCTTTCTTCTAATTAGATAAGAGACATTATATACATTTACCATTTTAATTCTTTTGTAATAAAATATTTATAATACATCCATGACACACCGAGGAGAAAAAAAAATCTAACTCCCTCTCGAGGAGGAGTCTATTATTCTTCTCTAATATATATTATAGTAATTTTTTTAGGATGAAACGAGCTGCTTTCTCCCCAGACAGCAGCATGCCACCGAAAATCGGCCCCATACGCGCTGCACCAAACACAGCGTTTGCACCCATGCCTGCGACCATCAGACCAGGGTACACCTCTTTGGTGTTCTGCACCACGGTGCGTTCCCCGATGTCCGCACACATAGACCGTTCGTTCTCAATGTCCCCACTCGGGGTGTTCAGCCGGCCGACTTTGCGTCGCACAATATGACAGACCTCTGCCGCATGACCTGTGGCATCGATACAGTACTTCGCACGAATCGACAAGGGGTCCACATGCAACCCTGCGATTTCCACAGCACTCCAGTTAATCACAAACCCACGGACCTTGTGTTTCTCAAGCAGCACGTCTTCGACAGACATCGCGGTAAACACCCGGGCACCTGCGTCAATAGCACCAGAGCACAGCTTGGTCGTCGCCTCAATAGAATCTGCACTGTAGTACCCTTTTCCCTCACTCTTCAGGTGAACACCTACGTCATGCAGCATCTTGGTTGAGCCTTCTTGAATGACAATGACAGGAAACGTCATCCCGCCACCCCACATGCCACCACCAACAGAGAGCTTCCGCTCAAAGACGACGACGGTCTTGCCCGCGTGTGCTAAGTACCTCGCCGCAGTCAACCCAGCAGGACCAGCACCAGCGATAGCGACATCAACATCGATGTGTTTCCTGAATTCCTGTGCAAAACGATCAAAGATAATCCTGGTGACCGCGACATCATCAATACTGATAGGACACACCTCGCATCGACCCATATTTCCCAGTTGTTATTAAACATAACGCTAATCTTTATACAAGCTGGGACGATGCAGATGCATGGTATCCATCAGAGGCGTGCAGAACCACGATATCCTTCCCGTGACCAGACTGGCACACCAGCTGCTACCCGAGCGCTACCATCCAGCGATCTTCAATCAATTCTATGAAACCTTCCCTGAAGGGTTCCTTGTTGCTCACCAAAATCACACCACCATAGGTTTTTTAGTAGGAGTTAAAACCACGCCTCAGACGGCACGCATCCTTATGCTTGCGGTCGACCCGGCTCATCGCAAGCAGGGCATCGGCTCCGCGCTCCTCAGCGCATTCCTGCACACGGTACACACACAGCACGTCGTACGAGTGGAGTTAGAAGTGCGAACAACGAACCAGGGTGCCATACAGTTCTACCTGAAGCATGGGTTCGTGATCACAGAGACACTGCCGCAGTTCTACCAAAATGGACAGGACGCCTACTGCATGAGCACACAGCTATGACGGATGGTCCGATTTTTCTTTCTCTGTTAAAAAACGAGAGGCAATCTGATCAAGGCGATTTGCGATTTTCTCCAACCCAGGGTCCTTGTTGTTGTCAGACAGGATGACAGCGATGTCCTTGCTGAGCGTAAACACCGCGAGCTTATGCTCCCGTTTCGACTTATGAATTTGATAGGGTGTAATGGCTAACTCCTCGTACGAGCTATGGTCACATCCATTGTGCTCACAGATCTGTTCAAGTTGACTTCGGATCTGATACAAAAACGTGTGAAGCTGAATGAGTTCGTCTTTCTGCATTGTCACTGCCCTACCCAACCTAGCATACTATTTTGTGTTTTTATATTTTTCCTGAATGTTTCGTCTGCACATGCAAAGCATTCACACGAACACACACGTGTTTATTGGAAATCATTTTTTGTTAATACTTTCACCGATTTGGGCATTTTGACGACATTACCGAGTTTGATGCCAACGATTTCTCTGACGTTCTTGTTATTTGCTATGTCTAACAATCGTTGCGTGATGATGCCATCGAAGACAACAGCGGAGACGTTATCACCTTTCTTGATTTCATCAGTAAGCTCACGCACAGGGATGGTGCGAATCTCTTTGCCGCTCTCGTCTAACAGCACGGCTTTCAATGACCCGGAGATCTCAGTGAGGATTGTTTCGTAATGCTTCTGCTTCTCTGTGGTAATCACTGGTTCTTCTGCGGTCTCCCCTGGTTGTTCTTCTTCCTTACGAGGTGGCTGCTCTTTTTTCTTCTGGAAAAATTCTTTCCTGCCTCTCTGGGATTGCCGTTCGCCGTTATCCTGACGCTTCTCATCCCCGTTTCTCCCTTCTATCTTGATGTTGTACATATCCATGTACTGCTCACGCGGGATCTTATTCTTCAATGATTTCATGATGAGCTTCTGAGGGATTTCCTCGACTTCCCGAGTCTGCGGTGCACGGGCGATGAAATCAACATCAGCAACCTGCAACAGCTCCCGCAGGATGAGTTCCCCACCACGATCACCATCGACGAACACGGTCGTGATTTTTTCTTTGGAGAGATCAACGACGGTCCGAGGAACATTCGTACCACCCACCGCGATGACGTTCTTAATGCCGTACTTAAGTAAGTTGAGCACATCACGTCTGCCTTCCACGATGATCACCGCGTCGCTATCATTGATGTTGGGGCCTGCGGGGCAGTGGTCATGGCCGTAGCTGGTTATTTCCTCGACTTGGACAGCCTGACGGACGTTCTCTGCGATGCTCTCACTGTCAGTCTTGCTCTTCTCCATCACATCGTTGAGCAATTTCTTGGCTCGCTCAATGACCTGCTTGCGTCGTGAGACGCGGACGTCTTCAACTTCATCGACATGGATCGTTGCTTTACACGGACCGACCCGGTCGATGCTTTCGAATGCTGCCGCGAGAATCACGGTTTCGACCTTGTCTAACGACGTTGGCAGTGTCAGCACACCATCGCTCTTCCCGTTCTTTGAGTCAAGTTCAACCTCGATGCGCCCGACCCGAGCTGATCGTTGCAGCTCACGGAGGTCGAGTTCGTCACCAAGGAGCCCCTCGGTTTGCCCGAAAATGGCTCCGACGACATCAGATTTTTCTATGATTCCATCTGCCTTGATTTTAGCCTTAATTAAGTACTTGGTAGTTGATGGGTCAATGACCATTATCTTCACCTCTAGGTTCATCAACTCGTTGAAAAATAGCACCTGGTTCTGCTCGTAGGGGCAGACTGCTTTCCCTTTTCTCCCACAGTTACGATTCGTTTTGCATAGGTGTTGAGAGGAGTTAATATGGTAATCTTAAGTTAAGGAAGTACCATTTTTCATTAAGTTGATTCTTAACAGCAGTGTATAGAACTTGCGTCATATTTAAATGTTGTGCTCCGTATTCAGGCAGGATTTCCATGACACAGAAAGTCTTTATTGGAGTCGCCTGGCCGTATGCCAACGGATCCCTCCATCTCGGTCATATCGCAGGATGCTACCTCCCTGCAGACATCTTCGCCCGGTACCAGCGCCTGAAGGGAAACGACGTCCTGATGGTGTCAGGGAGCGACGAGCATGGGACGCCTATCACAATCACTGCTGACAAGGAGAAGACGACGCCACAGGCTATCGTTGACCGGTATCACACCGAACATGTCCACAACATGAAACAACTCGGTATTTCCTTTGATCTCTTCACCAGGACGACAACAGCACATCATGAGGCAGTCGTCCAAGACATTTTCCGTGATCTCTTGGAGAAGAAGCACATATACAAAAAGAGTATTGAAGCATTGTACTGTGGCACGTGTGCTCGGTTCCTCCCTGATCGGTACATCGAAGGGGTGTGTCCCTACTGTCGAAAGGAAGGCGCACGTGGTGACCAGTGTGACAACTGTGGGAAACTGCTGGATTCCTTCGAGCTCATTGATGTACGCTGCAAGGTCTGCGGTGGGACACCTGTGAAACAAACCACGGAGCACTACTTCTTCTCGTTAAGCACCTTTGAGCAGAGACTTAAAAACTGGTTAGCAACAAAGACAGAATGGAAGGCTAATGTCCTTAAATTCACGAACAATTGGCTGGAGAACGGCCTGCATGACCGTGCGATTACCCGGGACATGAGCTGGGGTATCACGGTCCCTGTGCCTGGGTTTGAGCAGAAACGCATCTACGTCTGGTTTGATGCAGTCATCGGCTACCTCTCTGCAAGCAAGGAATGGGCACAGCATCAGAACGACCACAAAAAATGGGAGGAGTGGTGGAAGCACCCAGACGCCCTGCACTACTACTTCCTGGCAAAAGACAACATCCCGTTCCATTCGATCATCTGGCCGTCCATCCTCATGGGGTACGACGAGTCACTCCATCTTCCGACAGAGATACCTGCGAATGAGTACCTCACCCTGAAAGGAGAACAGTTCTCAAAGAGCAGGGGGGTTGGCATCTGGGTTCCTGAGATTCTCAAGCGCTTTGATGCAGATGTCCTGCGCTACTACCTCTCCATCAACATGCCGGAGAACAAGGATAGTGACTGGACATGGAATGATTTCGTGGCAAAGAACAACGATGAGCTGCTGGGCACCTACGGGAATTTCATTCATCGGGTCGTCACGTTCACCAGTAAAAACTTCGGCAGCATCCCTCCTCAAGGATCCCTTTCAGAGATGGATGAGGAAGCCGTACAGAAAATCACAGAGACACACCACGAGGTCGGTGATGCATTGGACCACTGCTCGTTTAAGAAAGGCTTACGCGCAGCGATGAACCTTGCACAGTACGGGAATCAGTACTTCGATAAGAACCAGCCGTGGATGACCATCAAAAACGACAGAGAACGCTGTGGGACCACCCTGCACATCTGCCTACGACTCGTTCAAACCCTCGCAGTGTGCATGGCACCATACCTGCCGTTCTCCTCGCACCAGGTCTGGAAGATGCTCGGCCACACCCAGACGATAGCATCCTGGGATGACGCCCTCACAGACCTCAAAGAGGGAACACCTCTGCAGACACCAACACCACTGTTCAAGAAACTCGAGCTTCAGGACATCGTCCAAGAGGCAGACCCGTTCTCCAAACTTGACTTACGAGTCGCAAAAATCCTTGACGTCCAAGACCATCCCAAGGCAGATAAACTCTACCTCTTAACCGTCGACCTTGGACCACTCGGCAAACGCACGATTGTCGCAGGCATGAAACCCTACTATCCAAAGCAACAGATCCTTGGGAAATCCATTGTCATGGTCGTCAACCTGAAACCAGCGGTGATCCGTGGCGTCGAATCCAAAGGGATGCTGCTTGCCGCCTCAGACGACACTGGCATCGTCACCCTGCTGAACCCACACGACAGCTCCCCTGGCGCCGAGGTAGGAGTCGACGGCATCGCCCGTGAACCCGTACCCGTCCTTGAGTTTGAGGCGTTCCAAGCAGCACCCATGACGGTTGATGCACAAGGACACGCGGTGTACCACAACAAACCTCTTAAAACAAAAACAACTACCGTCTGCACTGACCAGAAGGTCAAGGAAGGAGCAAAAATCTCCTAAAACGAGGAACCACTATGAACACGATGGTGATCGAACAGACAGATCTTCCGATAAAGGCGTTGCATAAAGGAAAAGTCCGTGACTTGTACGAATACGACGACAAGATGTTGATTGTGACGACAGATCGCATCTCGGCTTTTGACGTGGTGCTCCCGAATCCCATTCCCTCAAAAGGCGTGTGTCTGACGCAGCTGTCGAAATTCTGGTTTGAGTACATGAAGAACCTGCTACCTAACCACGTAATCTCCACCGATGTCAACGAGTTCCCCACGGACTTACGAAAATACAAGCAGCAACTCGCGAACCGCAGCATGCTGGTGAAAAAAACAAAGGTGATTCCGATTGAGTGCATCGTCCGAGGGTACATCTCTGGCTCAGCGTGGAGCTCCTACAAAAAAGACCAGACGGTCTGCGGCATCACACTCCCACGTGGCATGCGGGAGTCCGATCCCTTTGATGAGCCGTTGTTCACCCCCTCAACGAAAGCAGCCTCCGGCCATGACATCAACATCTCCTATGAAGAGATGAAGAAGCAGGTTGGACACGATGTTGCTACGCAACTCAAAGACTACTCGTTGAGAATCTATCAGACCGCGGCGGAGTACGCACGTAAACGAGGCATCATCATAGCGGATACGAAATTTGAATTCGGCATGTTCAATGATGAGATCATCTGGATTGATGAGGCGCTAACCCCAGATTCTTCCCGGTTCTGGCCGGCAGACGGTTACACGCCCGGGGCATCACAACCGAGTTTTGATAAACAGTACGTCCGTGATTACCTCAACTCCACTGGCTGGGATCACCAGTCCACCCCACCACAGCTGCCCAAGAAGGTGATTTCGGAGACCACCAGGAAATATCAAGAGGCGTACGAGAAAATTACAGGGAAACCATTCAGGTTTTAACCAGACTGCTTCAACCTTCTTGCACAGGAGAGCGCCAGTCAAGACCCGGTGTTCTAATCCCTATCTTAGGGATGAGCGGGCTGCGTCGTTTATGCTGACTTGTCTTCCGCATCAGTCTGATACGTTCGACCTGAGCCTTCGTGACACCTGCCCGTCGTTGGATCTCCTTGGTCTCCAGTTTCAGCTCTAAACCGTAGAGAATTTTGTCAAGGGTCGCATACGACATGCGCAGTTCTTTCTCATCGGTTTGGCCTTGCCACAGTCCTGCCGTTGGTGGTTTCCGAATGAGCGGGCGGGGAACCTTGAGGTACGTCGCGAGCTGGTACACCTGCGTTTTGTAGAGATCACCGAGCGGCTGGAAGTCCACCCCACCATCCCCGTACTTCGTGAAGTACCCAACCAGGATTTCTGATTTATTCGACGTACCACAGACCAGGCTTCTCGTCTCATTGGCATACTCGTAGAGATAGATCATGCGGACACGGGGTTTTATGTTAGCAAGCGTCAGTTTCTTCAGATGATTCATAGAGGTTTGAAACGTCTCGACAAGCGGGGTAATCTCGATTTCTCTGCAGCGGAGATGAAACTTCTTTATCAACACAGTAACGTGTTTTCTATCAAGCGATGGTGTCGTGGTATCAGGGAGAAACACGCACTGCACGTTCTGTGAGCCGAGAGCCTGTTGGCAGAGGACGGCGACAACCGCTGAGTCCACACCACCAGACAGTCCAAGGACCACTTTCCTGTACCCTGCGCTCTGCACATAGGTGTGAATGAACTGGGTAATGATGGTTGTCGTGTTTTGAGGGTTGATGGTTAGGTTGATAGGTGTTCACCTCACATCCAGGTTGCAATAGAGTCGTGTATTAAGGTTTCCGCTTCCTGCAGGATTGCATCATCCACCGATTGAAAGGACGCTCGTGCAATCGCAAGTGGGATCCTTCGGAGATAATCGGACATACGGAGATCCCGTCGGAGTGTTGTAGTGTAATGGGTTTCTACTATTTCATTCATCGCACTGAGGTACCGATGCACGGTGTTCTCAGATGCTGTTATCGTAGGTTCATAGCGTCGTGAAAGCTTCACCCACTGGTCGTAGTACGCTTGCTTCTCCTGCATCTCCCCGTGGCCGTAGAACTTCTTTTTAAACAAGTTCAACCGGTCTTCTTTCCCTATGTTCTGTACTTTAACCACCAAGGCACAGCGGCTCATCAGCAGCGGAGAGAGGCCAATGTCGTTGAGCGCATCCTGCCCAAACACCTTTGTTTTTGGATTGGCAAATGCAATCATGATGAACTCACTTTCAATGTTCTGATGCAGTTTTGCGGAATGCACACTGCACTTACCATTGGACAGCAGCTCGTAGCAGTATTCGACGTCATCTTCCGGGATTTTATCAAACTCATCGACCAAGACGAGCCGACGGTGTGCATGGGGGAGTGCGCCAAGATCCCCAGTACCGAGATGGCAGACCAACCCAGATCGCGTGGTATTCGCACCAATCGTCGTGATATCAGAGAACTGCTCAGTGATGATTTCTTTCGCCATGGTCTTGCTGCTACCTGGCTCACCGATGATCAACGAGTGCACTGGCTCCGGGTAGGTGGAAAACATGCTGGCAGCAATCACCTGCTTCATGATGTCGTTTCCATGTATCTCCTGGAAGACGTTCTTCCAGAATCCTGAAAAACCGCGTTGCCTGGCAAATTCCCGTAGGTCATCCTCGGGGAGGTAAATCCCGCTTTTCTCTTGCTCCTCTCTTCTTTTAGCTTCCAGGATCTCACGGAGACCCTCGGCTTTGGCTATCACCTTTGAGAACGCTTCTGATTTCCGCGTGAGTTTCAGGAGGTTCCCCTCGATGGACAACGCAGCGTTCCCCCAGCCAACAGCATACACATCTAAAGCGTTTAAAATCGATTTCACCACTGCGCGATCTGTCCTCTTCGCACGTACTTCGATGAGGTCCGCATTCACAATGACAATATCCCGTATGTTTTGATTCGCTAAAATATTCCTGGCCCGTTGAATCAACATGGTGCCTTTCGTCGCCCCCATGCCTAACGAAGACACAGACATGAGTGCGATTTGCTCAAGAGTGGTAATCCCCATGTTCTCCAATTTCTTCCGATCAGAGGGGACAACACCCAGTAATGTTAGATCATCATCCATAGGGCTACTCCAGCGCGAGCAGGTTATATCCACGTAGAAGCATTAAAAAGTTTTGTTTTCTTGTTCTGGCCTCAGGATACTCTTTTAGAGGTCGTGGAGTCGTCTACCGAGATGGAGTTTCTTCATCTCACGTTCTAAAAACCGGTACACCGTCGGATGCTCACTACCGCTCAGCAGCATATCAATGGCTTTCTTCGCGATGTCCATAGAGTCAAAATCCGCAATCACAGCCACGGTATGACCGTACACCGCGATGGTTCCCCCCGTGAGACTCTCAATGACCCGTTTTGTTTTCCCCTCTCGGCCGATCACACGACTTTTCACCCGAGTGAGATGAGACTCTTTTTTCGAGACATAGTCATAGATATCAAAAATGAAGAGCTCTGTTTCTTCTCCAAACAAGCGAAACGCGTGCTCCGGTGAAAACCCGCGGCCGATCGCACGGATAATATCCTCTAGTTTCAACGGCATGAGTGGATCTTGTGCCTCAAGCTCATTGAACACCACTTCGCCTTCCTCAGAATCAATCTCAAGAGGGATACGAGAGAACTTCTCAATTGCTTTCTTGGTTTCTCCATCTTTGCCGATGACGACACCAATGCGTTCTTTTGGGATTCGTACGTATTTCATGGTGTCTCACTTCTTCGTCGTCAGTTTCTCATACAGGTGTTGCTCATCGCCTCTGATATCATATCGTGTGAAGTACTGAACGATGTTGTGGATATCTCGCTTGAGGAACTCCTGAGAGGAAGGATGATCAAGGTGGACAGCCTGACCGACATCGATGATGTAGGGTTTGTGTTGAAACATCAGGATGTTGTAAGGACTGAGGTCTGCATGCACAATCTGTGCGGCGTACATCCGAGCAATGAAGCTCATGAGTTCATCATAGATTTTCTGTGGATGTTTCAGCGGGACGTCTTTTAACAACGGTGCTGCCTGGTTGGCATCACCAATGTACTCCATGATAAGGATGTTATGAAGTCGTTTTATCGGAGCAGGGACACGCACCTTACTGCGACGTAAGACCTCCAGGTTTTTAAATTCTTTTTTCGCCCACTCCTCGATGATATCCCGCCTGTTTTTCATCCCGGATTTAAACCGTGGGTCGCCGTCGATGTAGGTGGCGATATGTTTGAAGGTCATAGTTGAGGTACGGTAGATTTTCATGGCGACAAACTCGTGTTCCGGGGTAGTTGCGCGGAAGAGGTTTGCTTCTTTTCCCGTGGAGAGCGGGAAATCCATCTGATCAATGATTTTATCAGAAATCAGTTTACCGAGCCGTAGAATCGTCTGTCTATCGAAGACCTCCCCAAACGTCCCCCGGTCAAACACGACCCGGTCAAGTATCTCTTGGGATTGTCGATCGAGTTTTTTCAGCCACTTGTCCGTCAGGAGTTCATCAGAAGACATTAATTTCCTCTGGGAGCATTTTTCGTCTGCTCAGGCTGCTCGCCTGAGTCCTGCTGTAGCGAAAAACAATATCTGCTTTCTCATTTTGGATGTCCCATGGTTTGATGATGAGCAGATCACCGGCACGGACCCGTGCTCTCCGTTTCATCTTCCCAGGGATGCGTGCCATGCGTGATTTTTTATCCTCACAGATCACATGGATACGTGATCCGCCAAGCAGTTGGTCTGCAATGGCAAAGAGCTCGTTGTTCTTTCGGTTCGGCAAGGGTAACCGATAGTACCCTTCCTCACCATCTTGGGAATGATTTCTTTTTCTGTAGGGATTGTCTTGAGGTGTCATTGTCTAAAGCCCCAGGGTTGATGCGATGCCCTTGAGTGCGTTTAAACTCAGCTCAAGGAACACCGGGAGTTCAAATTCCATATCTGCACATAGTTCAATTCGTTTTCGGTTGCATCCTGCGGCAAAGGATTTATCCTTGAACTTATCGATCACGGTGTGCGGGGTGACCTCAGCCAGTGTCTTTGACGGCATCACGAGTGCTGCTGCGATAATCAGCCCGGAGACTGCATCAGCAGCGATCAAGGATTTATCAAGATAGGTCATGGGAATCTGGGCAGTGAACTGGTAGTTGTGTGCTTTAATCGCGTTGATGGCTTCCTCAGGCAGCAGGCCTTCCAGCATCCGGACGGTCATAAGGGAATGTTTTTCTGGTTCGTCTTTCGTGAAATCGTAATCTAAGTCGTGCAACAGGCCGGTGAGTCCCCAGACGTCGGGGTCCTCATGCAGTCGTTTTGCCATGGCGATGAGGATGGCTTCAACAGCAAGGGAGTGTTTGACAAGGTTTGTTGTTCGCAGGTTTTCTCTCAACAGGACAAGAGCATCAGGACGGGTTATCATATGACAGATGAGTAATTAGAGAGTTGATTTAAACCTTCCTTTCAAAGGGGCAAAAGGGTTTTAAGGAGAACCATGGTTTGTGTCTGTGCTGGTAATCGTATGCGGTCTGTGATGATAGTTGATGAGGAAGAAAATATTTTAGAGCAAGTTAAAGCAGCTCTTGCCTCTGAGGACATTGAGGTAATCACCGCAACCGACAGTCGCCAAGCCTTGTCGCAACTCAGAGAGGACAACGAGGAGACCTTTGATTTAATCCTGGTGAACACACGGATGCCGGGGAGTAAAACAACCACAGCGTTGTTCTCCATGAAACCAACGGTGAAGAAACAACCAGCTGGTGTAGAGGATTTTTTACAAAAACCCTTTACGAGAGAGCAACTCTTGGAGTTTGTGAAAAAGAAAATAGAACAGTAAAAAAAAAAAGAGAGAGGCTGGGGTGTTATTTGAGGGTTTTGACCCAGTCGTACACCGGCTCAACGAGCTGTTTGATCCGTTCTTTTTCTGGAGTCATCGGTGAGGGAGTCCATCCGTCTGCTGGTTCGAAGTGAAAATCAGTGATCGCACCGACACGTTCCTCCTGGGGTTTAAAGACGATCTGTAGTGGCATGCCGAACTCGACATCCCAGGGAGCAAGGTTGTGCAGCTCATTGGCGATCGCAACTTTACTGTCTCCAACCAAGGCGTACACGAGGATGATGGGGAGTCGTTTCAAGCTGGATCGTCCGCTCCAGCCTGCGACCGTCCAGGTGTGCACGGTGGCGGTCAGTGGCATCTCCACCCAGTCCGTATGTTCAAGGTTGCAGTTGAGGTTCCAGCAGTGTGTACGCACAGGCACCCAGGTGTCACCGCATTTCGGGCAGCGTGTCCCCATAATCTTGCCTTCAAGCAGGCCGATGAAGAACTTGCTGTTCCACCCATGACGGATGGTGTACAGCTGATCATAATGCAGGAACTGGTTCATCGCAGTGCGGTCCTCTGAAATCTCATGACCGACAAAGGTCAACCCCACTTCAGTGACCCCTGTGGGTCGGTAGTCTTTCTTGTCAGTGAACACAGGTGCGTCTGCGAATTTCTTATTCTTCTTATTCATGGTGAGTGTTACGGTCATGGTCTTAATGCCTCCTGAGAATAAAGTTGGAGATACTCGTCCCGGTGCCTGCGTGGCTGTTGACAATACCACACTCTGCATCCGGCACCTCTGTTGTTGTACTGAGATGCTTCTTGGGGATCAACCCCGCGAGTTGGTAATAGGCTTCAATGGTGCTCATGATACCGGTGGCTCCTACAGGGTGGCCGTACCCCAGCAGTCCACCACCAGGGTTCATCGGGATGTCACCATGCATGCTGGTGCGCTCATCACGGATGAATTTCGCAATGGTGTCTGTGTCTGCTAATCCAAGTGCTTTGTAGATCTGTGCCTCTGAGGTGGAGAACGCATCGTGGATCTCCCCGAAGTCAATGTCTTTGAGCGGGTCCTTGATGCCTGCCATGGTGTAGGCTTGCTCAGCTGCGTTCCGACAGGCGCCAAACTCGGTCATCTCTGGGTAGCCTGGCCCGTAGTGTTCTTTCCAGGTGGGGTTGTTGAGACGGTCTCCCGCACGAATCGTACAACTAGATAATCCCATGCCATCAATCGTCACATAGTGGTCTGGGTTGACTTTCTTGGCGTACTCCTCTGAGCAGACGACGACAAATGCGACACCCCTGCTCATCAGGCAGCAGTCGTACTTCTTGATGGGATAGGAAATCAACCGTGAGTTCATCACGTCATCAACGGTGAGGTAGGTGTGGTCGTTGCGGTACCACTGCGCCTTGGGGTTGTCCATGGCGTTGTTCTTGTTTTTCACAGCGATGCGGGCGACGTCTTCCTCAGTGACGTGGTTGTCTTTCATCCACTTGTTTGCCATGGCTGCGTAGTAGATCGGGTAGATGCCGCCGACCATGAGTTCGTAGCGGATGTCTGAGGCCATGGCGATGAACTCGCTGCCCTGTGACTGTGAGACAGAATCCATGGTCTCCCAGCCGATGACGCCGACGCAGTCGTGGTGACCGGACATGACCGCAAGGGCAGCGGCGTACAAGGCAGAGCCGCCGGTGTTTCCTCCGTTTTCCACACGGTAGTGTGGTAGGCCGACGAGCCCGAGGTGATCATGGATGATCCACTCTGGTGCGAGCTGGTGGCCGAAGTGTACAGAGAAATGGGAGTAGATCATTAAGTCAAGGTCCCGTAGTGAGAACCCGGGGACGTCTTGTTGTGTTTCTCTGACGCATTCTGCTGCTCCCCCCTCGATGCTTTCAAACCCGGTTGGGCCGTAGTCAAACGGTGTCGTTGCTCCTCCAATGATACAGACTTTTCGTGACATACCTTCTATGCTCCTCTGGACGACAAACCTCTCTGAGGCACCAGTCCCCCAGTGTGGTAATCGAAACAGAATTAAAAAAGGTTGTTATTTTTATAAAAAAAATAATTTGAGACGATGAGAGTCGAAGAGTCTTTTTTTTGTAGAACATTAGAATTCAAAATAGTCTAGGCTGACGTGTACTGCGGATCCTAGCAGGTAGTGTGTTCCTCCGCTTTGTTTCAAGGAAAGTCCGCTGAAGCCTGATGCCCCGATGTAGGAGGTTGAGGAGGACTGCTCAAAATTTGGGAGGTGACGTACGCCTCCGAAAAAGGTGCCGTTCCATGATTTTTTACCAATTAAGCCTTGTGTCTCTACCCAGCCGCCTGCTGGGTGGTATCGGAATTCTGGTGGGAGGTACGCATCACGGCTCGTTCCAAAGATCACGCCTCCGGCTCTGATGAGACGGTTTGAGGTTCTGTTCTGAAAACCTGTACAGGTTGCACGGAGATGGGTGATGAGTGTGCTGAGGATGAGTGGGTCTTTTATTAAAAAATTCGTGATGATGTAGACTCCGATGAGACCATATAGGAGGGTTGCGCAGCTCATCTCAGGGATGCTGATGATGCGTGTGTTCGACGTCTCAGCAGTGATTAAGCAGAAGTAATTTGAAGTGTTGAACACGGTGAGAGCACTGTTTCGTATGGTCGTACGAGCGTTGGTGTACGTGGGGTGATATCGTGCTATTACGAGTGCCTGTGCTTGTTCAACACTCAAGCCTTGTGGTAACAACCCATACGTTTCCAACTCCATCACTGCTTCGTTGAAGATTGATACAGCTTCCTCCCTGCTTGTCGTAGTATTCAGTCGTGCCCTGAGCTCAACAAGATACTGCTCTAGGTTCTGATATTCCTGCCGCGTGAGTTTTACGGTTTTTGGTAGTAAACCTTGAATACCACAGGCCTCAGACGTAACCTCAATGAGATCATCGTCACTGTCTGCTTTTACGACGTTAAAGTTAATACTTGGTGCGACGGTGACACCAAGGAATAAGAGAATGACGGCAACTGCCATACTTTTCTTCATCATACTCATTGTATTTCCCTCTGTAATTTCATACGTTCTCTTTTCAAATGGTTCTGTTGTTTTATAATTATGATAACTCGGGAGGCTCGGAATCTATTTTTACCCAAAGCGCCGAGCCAAGGTAAAAACAATCGTTTAACACAGAAAAAGGAGTAGTGATAATACTTATTTTTACCCCACTAAAACCGAAGACTCCAGGTTGGAATTCCCACGATGGAAATGGGCCATATGAATAGTAATACGGTTTTATCGGAAGAGCCCCTATCATCTCGGTCATGCCTCCTTGTGTTTTTTGGAATCCCTGTGCACCTATGGTTGCCATCCATCCGTAGGCCATCAACATCTCATCTGTAGTAGAGTAACCAAGATAAACTCTGTTCCCACAACAGAATGGAGTAACGGACCTCCACACATCTAAATACATACTAATTAAGAACAGTAGTATTGATAGGGTTCTGGCTTTGACATTCCATGAAAGCTCATATAAAAGATTTGATGGAATTCCTCGAAAGCAGGTACGATCTGTCTGTCCAGCAATCAAGCAGACTATGTTAGATATCTTGGTGTTAAGAGGTTGATGGGAGGAAAAAAATCTTTTCAGCAGTATTAGAAAATGAGAATCATGCGAAGAACAAGTTACGAGTTTTTGTGCTTGTTTCACACTTATCCCCTTCGGCAGCAACCCATACTCGTCCAACTCCACAACTGCTTCTTTGAAGAGAGGAACCGCTTCCTCTCTAGTTGTCGTGGTATTCAGTCGTGCTCTGAAATCAACTAGATATTGCTCCAGATCATGGTATTGTTGTCTGGTTAATTTCACAGTCGTGTTCCCGTATCCTTTGATGCCACAGGCCTCAGACGTAACCTCAATAAACTCATTCTCAACTATTGCCTTCACAACACTGACGTTGATGCTTGGTGCGACTGCGACACCGATGAAAAGAAATAAAATACTTAATACGAGTATTTGCTTCATCTTCAACAGCTCACTCAGGGAATAACGAAGGGTTCTTTGGCAGGAAACAAATCTATCTGATAAGCGACTCGTTTACTACCACGAGGATATGGAAAAGGAGTTAAGAAATTTCCTTTAATTATTTTTGGACCGAATCTATGGTCTTCCCAGTAGTTCCTAATCCAAATATTAATTGAAGTATCGAATGTAGCTTGAGTAATACTGGAATAGAAATTATTATTCTGTATCACACTACATTGTTTTTCTGTAGAGTAATAAGTTAAAAAATTAATTTGAATATTACAAGTATTATTATAAAAATTATTATAAAATATGTATGAGCGTTTCGAACGATCAGATTTTATGCCCATGGATGCATAAGCTATTGAATTAAAGTAAATTTTTGTTCTAAAGCAGTAATCTTGTACCCAAATTCCACATCCAGTTTTAATAATTAGATTATTACTAATCTTCGTATCATCTACTCTAAACAACCATATACCATAAGAACCATTTTTAATAGTAAAATATTTTATTGTAACATCATTTGCATAAATAGAACAAATTTTCCAAGAGCCTACTCCATTTATTATAGTCTGATCTCTTGCTTCCCCTAAGAGAGTAATTGACTTACTAATGGTAATACTGCCATTATAAATTCCTTGATATACAAATATTATATCTCCATCATTTGCATTATCAATTGCATCCTGAATCTTCGTATAATTCCCCGGTCCACTCCCACCAACATACAACCAATTCCCTCTTGTTGGTGCTGACGACTGTTTCTCCATCTTTTGTGCACAAGATGGAAAAATCGAAGTTGAAAAGAACAAGAGAATAATGAAAATCGATAATCCTTTCCTCAATAGAGGATATTTATCCATACCTTTCCGCCCCTAACCAAAAATAAAGGATTCTTGTCTATTTAAATCTTTGTCACGATGAACGTAGTACTTGGAGAAGTGAGATGAATCCAGAGGAAGAGGACCACCACTGAGTAACACTTAGGTGGACTCCACGAAGAATCGAAGTAACGGAAAGAGGTTAGGGAATCGTTGCCCTAGTCTCATCCAGACGTGCTGGAATGGTACCTGACTTGATGTTGGCATGATCACTCTGAGTGTTCCCCAGTCGCTCTCCGCCCCCCAGGTATCCTTTGCTTTTACCTGGATAACATACGTTCCTTTCTGACCCCAACGATAGGATGTAGAGACTGGCACACCGGAGGCATACGGCCCCAACCAATTACTATTCACCCCATCCCCCCACTCCACGTAGTAGAACACATCATCCTGCTGTGCATCGGTAGCAACAACGGTGTAGAGGTACAGAACCCCAGGTTTCCCATATTTTGGCCCCGTAATATCTGGAGTACATGGTGGTGTATTCTCAGCGATGGTGATGAGGTGTGGTGCAGACCAGTTGCTCTCCACATCGTACGGGTCTCTGAGTTTCACACGTACCTCATAGCTTGCGGCTGACGCCCAGCTGTGAGACGCACTGACCACCTGACCAGAGGAGTACGGACCAAGCCAGCCACTCCACGTACCATCACCCCAGTCCCACAGACCGTAGACATCATCGCCGTCAGGATCCATGACGGCATCAGTAGAAAACGTGTACTCTACAGTGGAGAGCCCCTGCTGTGGGCCAATGACAGCTGGTGTGAGCGGCTGGTGGTTCGGCTCACCAAAACAAATCAGGGTTCCTGCACTGTCACCAACGTAGATGCGGCCATTGGCCACCGCTGGAGACGAAAACACGGGGAAGTAGAGCACCCCAGTCGGATACGTCCACAGGGTGTCACCAGTCCAGACATCAAAACAGTAGATGTACCCATCGCGCCCACCAACGTACACCTTCTCATCAGCAACCGCAGGAGACGACCAGACCCAGGTGTCACCAGCACCCAGACTGGACTGCCACAGCAGCCAGCCAGTCGTCGCATTCAAACAGTACAGCTGAGAGGTGGAGCCGCAGAACACCCGGTCGTACCCAACCGCTGGTGAGGAGTACAGAAACTCAGGGAGTCGATCCCAGAGAACCACCCCGGTGTCTGCATCCAAACAGAACATCCTGCTAGACCCAATGTACACCCTGCCGTTCACAACAGTAGGAGACGATCGAATCTGACCCTGCGTAGGGTAGATCCAACGCTCTGCACCGGTCGTTGCATTGAGACAGTACACGACGCCATTCAGAGACCCAATGTACACACTGTTGTTGACGACCGCGGGAGACGAGGCCACCTCGTACCCCGTGGAGTACTCCCAGAGTTTTCCTCCGGTGTACGCATCACAGCAGTACACCTTGTGGTCACCGGAGCCGACGTACACCCGACCCTCAGCCACCGCAGGGGAGGAGTACACCCCGTACATACTCCCATCACCAGTCGTGTACTCCCAGAGCTTCGCCCCAGACGAGGCGTTCAGACAGTACAGTTTACTGCCATTGGACCCAGGGAGGTCATTGGAACCAACGTACACCATATTCTCATATATTGCGGGGGAGGACGACACGTAGTGACCCGTGTCGTACTGCCAGCGTAGTTCCCCTGTAGCACCGTTCACACAGTACACGTTCTGGTCCATGCAGCCGACGAACACGTACCCGTCACTGACCGCTGGCGATGAGCCTATTTGACCCGTGGTTGCATACGTCCACAGCGTGGTATTTGTCGCTGGTGCTACAGAACTCGAGTACCCAGTGTGACCAAGATCATGGTGGAACATCGGCCACCACTCAGAACGCAACAGAGGAGATGATGAGTCCATCTGGATGGAGGAAGCTTCAACTTCCTGGTGACAGCTGCCACCACCCGGAGGCATGACACAAGACTCAAAGAACAGTAACATTATTCCAACGACGACAACAGTCCTCATGCTCCATGCGTTGTGCACAGTTCAGCCTCTTCCATTCTTTTCCATTATTCTGTCTGGAGTACATAAGGTGTTAGGGTGATGCTCACCCAGAGTGCAGACCCCAAGTAGAACAGTTCATCATCCTGAAACACATTGTACCACGCCAGGCCAGTGAACCCAAAGATACCAGGGGTGTCCTCCGCAGGGTACGGTACCCGATGGAGGAACGGCAGTGTCCCACCCATGCTACCAGATCAGTGTTTCACACCATTCAGACCCACAGTGATCAATTGCCCATACGATGGAATATACGCGGCAAACGCAGTGTACCCCACGCCGATGGTGAGAAACAGATGCACGGGTATCCCATAAAACAACAGCGCTGACAGGAAAAAGGAGCCCATGTACCCAAGGAATGCGATGTTCAGGACATGCTCCACCAGGGGCTTCGGATGATGCAGGTAGACGGATGCGAGCACCCAGAACACCCGGTTCATCATCATGTCCAGCGGGTTATGTGGCATCGTACCAGTCAACGACCCGGCAAGCAAACACACTACGTTCTCATTCTCACCAAAGGCCACTGGTGTTCTTTCAAGAAGCTGAGTAGCAAGTGCCGTTGGAAGGGTCTGTCCCGTGACCAGACGTTGCGCCTGTGCAACACTCATTTCCTTTGGCAACAACCCATACTCGTTCAGTTCAACCACCGCTTCCTTGAAGACAGGAACAGCTTCCTGCCTCGTCGTCGTCTGATTCAACCGTTCTCTGAACTGACCAAGATACTGCTGGAGGCCCTGGTACTGCTGATGCGAGAGGTGCACGGAGGTATCGCCTATGCCTCTGATGCCATACGCCGTCACCGTAATCTCAACAGATCCCCGGTCATCGGATGCCGTGGCACCACTATGAGTAATGCTTGGTGCGACCATGCCTCCTATGAAGAGGATGATGATCGCAACCGCTGCTCGTTTCATTCTTCTTTCCTCTTTGTATCTGCTGTTCTCTTCACTTCATGATGTAGCTCAGGTGAACATGGGACAGTTCATTTTCAGCCCAAGAGCCAGAATCATCTCAATGAGATGCCACCCAAGGTAAATGTTGATATTCAGATTAGGAAAGAGAAAATCCACGAGAAGATTCAAGTTACCAATCGTCAGCTCCCAGAGCAGCATCACCCCAAGAAAGATGTAATCTAACGACAGGCAGACCATCGGTGGATAATCGTACAGCAAGCCGACAAACCAGAAGCAGTGCAGTGGTTTTCCCACCATGTTGATCCACTGCATGAGGAGGCTCCCATAGTACCCGTGTGTTCCGATCCAAATGTATAAGATGGGGAGAAAGACAGGGAGTAACAGCAGACACGTGAGGGGAAACGTCCATTCAACCGTTCCACTCTCACCATCGCATCCGCACTCATCATGATGTGGAGTTATAAGAAAGCTTAGCAGTGTTGGCTCGTTCTCAAAGACAGAAAGCAGACGCTTCTGGATATTTCGAAGATAGGTAGGATTGTCTTTGAAGGTCTCCACTTCTTCTCGTGGCGGCACTGCTTGGATCAAACGAGCGAAGGATGCTTTCAAGGTAGGGTCAACCGGTGCCTCACTCAAGGGTTCGTCCACAGTTGCAGGAAGAGATGGTGCGACGGCGACACCAACAAACAAGAAAATGACAGCAATGCTAAGACTTGTATGTACTTTTTTCATACTCATATTTCTCACCGGTCCTCTCCGTCGCACATAGGCGCACAATTTGGTTTTACTGCTGGCCTGAAATCAACGTTCAGCCAGGGCACTATGAGAGCTCCAAACCAGGATCCAGGGACTTCTTTGTAAAAGAAGGTTATAACAAGTTTTGGCAGCAACCGTGGCCGACCCCAAAAATTCTGTTTCCATGTATTGAATAAGGAATTCATAACAAAGGTGTTGATAGAATTCTGTCCAAAATCATTTGATGTAATACGACAAAAAAGAGCATGGTCCATGTGGATACCACACAAACAGTTCGTAAGAATATTTGTAGAGAGATAGGCGAAGCGGACATGGTATAGTCTAATCGCATTATTAGACTCAAAGATAGTGTTATTCTCCACCTGGGCTCTCCCGCCCATGAGAAATATCCCATCACCACAAGTATCTAGACGATTATTTACGATGACATTGGAATGGCCATCCGATATTGCGATGCCTGAGAAACAGTTATGAATCGTGTTACCGCGTACGATGCAACTTTTGCAATTCACGAGTTTTATCGCAGAATTACATCTTGCTACGAAATTTCCTTGGATGATGCAATTCTTCCCTTCACCAATCTGAATGAGTCTTCCGTGAAACCATTTGTTATGAAGGAACGTATTGCTTGATAGTACGATACCCTCAGAAGATGATGAGGCTATAGAAATATTAATCAAAACATTATCAGTAATGACAATATTATCCTGATTTAAGGTCACGTGATTGATACTTCCTTCTTCGGCTTGAAGCGTGAATCCTGTAAACACAACGCTTGAGCACGTGATATTCACTGCATCACTGGTATTCTGACTGACAAGAACAGTTGTATTGCGATGTTCACCAATTACCATGAGCTGTTTATTTATATGGACATTCTCCAGGTAGGGGGAGGAGTCATCATACACAAAGATGCCCTCTCCATCATTCGCATCATCAATCGCATCCTGAATCGTACTATAATTCCCAGGTCCACTCCCACCAACATATAACCACTTCCCACGTGATGTTAACTGAGATCTCTCTACTGAATGTGCTGTCGCTGGAAGAATGTAAATTCCAACGAACAAGAGCATGATTCCAATGACAACGGCTTTCCTCATACTCCCTGGGTTGTGCACAGTTCAACCTCCTCCATTTTTTTCTAATGGCCCTCTCTCTATATTATATATTTGTCAACTACTACTCGCATCGCAGACATCTATTTCGTCTCATACGCAATACTGAGGTGGGGAATGAACGCACCGAATTCATTGGCGTACAGCTTCACAATGGGAATATTGTAGTTATTCCATGGAGTCTCATCCGTGATTTTCCACCCATAGTTGAGGAGAGACTCGTTGACGAACGCTCGAACATCTTTGGTCACATTCCACTCAATCCAGGTTCCGGCAGACCCGGGAACAAGTGCAAACGATGTCCATACATCTTCATAGGAGGGTTGGGTGTTCCAGGTGACGGTTTCTTCCTCCCAGGGGCTGGTGGCTCGATAGAGACGCAAGGGTCTCCCTGAGGGATTGTTATCATCCCACTCACAGTAATACAGTCGGAGATAAGCGTCCTGAAGCGTGATGTTCTTCGGTATGGATGAGACATCAAAGCGGATCAAAGGGTCATAGGCAAACCCTGGGGTTGCGCCGTACTCGTTTCTGACATTCATACGTCCTCCAGAACCCCTCGGTGTATCAGGATTCCCATGGTCAACAAATGTGTCATCAGACGGTTCTACGGCAAACATCCCTTCAGGGGACGTGGTAAACGCATAGGTTCTTCTCGTCCAATGGAGTCCATCGGTCGCGTTGACAAACCAGGTGTACGTGGTGTTGTAGTCAAGCCCATGAATACCAACAGAGTAATGCCCATCGCTGACATTCGTACCACTACCCCCTCCGATGTCTGGGTGTGTCTCAACCGTCCAATTCATCAGATCACCCTGAAAATCCTTGAGATTAAAACTCACATTGGGCGTAAAGATGGGTACATAGTCAGCGGTGTGTCGTGGTGATGGATTCCAGATGAAGGGAGCTAACTTTGATGTGGTAAAGGTGAATGTCTTCCCCAGTGGTGTTCCACTATCATCCCCTGCGTACAAACGGAAGTGCCACGAATACGTGGTGTGGTTCTCCAATCCATGGACAGGGACAGCGTACGTCCCATTTGGTACCAACGTTGCACTCCCTGAGCCAATATCAGGACTTGTTGTGACCTTGTAACTCATGAGATCCCCCTCAGGATCGTAGATCCGAAAACGAATCTCGGAGAGGGAGAGAGACACGTTCTGTTCACCGTCTGCAGGGGAAATATCAGAGTACCACGGGCCCTTGTTCTCTTGTGGTACAGGGCAATTAAAACGCTGGTACAGGAGGAGAAGAGGACTTAAAAAAAGGAAGAGAAGTTCTAACATCTCGTCTAAAGCACCTGGTGGTATCATAAAAATTATCATTAGCAGCAACCAAGGAATAAACACTAACCCCATCATAACTAATAATGTAGTGCAAATTATTGGAAAACCCCATTCAGATTTGTCACAACCACACCCCGAGGCGACCAATCGCGTTATGTCCTCTTGTACCACAGAGTCCTTTTCAATAACAGCATTTATCACTTGTTGTAGGTCAGGTGTCATCACCTGATCAGTCTGAACCATTGATTGTACCCGAGATGTACTCATGAACTTTGAGAGGATCAACCCAAGGAGATACATCCGTTTGAGTTGAGTCTTTATGAACACAGGAATCTCTGAGGGAAGGACGAGGCCTCTGCTAATCTGGGATTTGAGAAGGATCTGTTGTATCTCCTTGTTGTTCGCAAAATCAACGAGGGTCTGGAATAACAACTCTCTCTGGTTGATTGCTTCTTTTTTAGTGTGCTGCTGTGATGATTGAACCGTGTGAAACCCAACAACATTCGTCAATGAACCTAGAACTAGCACAAGCACGATAACAATACTTCCTCCAACCAAAGGATACCTCTTCATACGTTTCCGCCCCTTGTACTGAAGTACAATTATATAATACCCGTCTCCTATAATAATGTTACAGGTTCACACACCTTAAATACTAGGGGAGAGAAACACCAGATTACTTCCCAATAACCATCCCAGCAGGATCAATCTGCTTAAGTAGAGCCAGCTCTTGGTGAGATGGGGGCGTCGTCACAGAAACAGTCTCGGGAATGAGAATCTCAAACCCACTGTTCTCCCGAACCTGCTCAACAGTCACCCCCGGGTGCAACGACAGCAGCATCATCTGCTTGGACTCAGATTCAAACCCATACACACCCAACTGAGTAATCACCCGGTACGGCCCACCACCAGCAGGCAACCCTGCATCCTCCCGGCTATGACCACCAGACAGATACCCTGGGGTCGTCAGAAAATCAAGACGCTCAAGGAACCGTTGTTTATCCTGCCGCATGATGATGATCGTCTGGTGACACAACGACCCAACATCATTGGCACCACCGCTCCCCGGCAGGCGGACCTTCGGATGCTCATACGACCCAATAACCGTGGTGTTCAGATTCCCGTACCGATCAATCTGCGCACCACCCAAGAACCCATAATCGATGTACCCTGCCTGGGCCATCGCCATGGAATCATGCATGCTGGACGCAGCCACCGCATGGTAGAACGTCCGGGAATCACCCACGCTAATCGGCAGCACCGGCATCTCCGGGCCAATCCCACCAGCCTCAAAGAACAACAACAGATTCGGCGCAGTCGTCCGCTGCGCCAGCATCGCTGCTATCATCGGCAGACCAGTGCCCACAAACACGGATTTGCCATCCTGCAGCATCCGTGCTGCGACACACGCAAGCAACTCTGTGGATGAGTACGACTCCTTCGACGACCGAGCAGTGCTCTTCTGCTTCAGCCACGGCGCAGCCATCGGCTCCTCAAACCGCTCAATACGCGCCAGCTGCCCCATCTTCTTCGTACCACCGACAACCTCTAAATACTCAGAAAAATCATTCACCCCAAACACGTACTTATCAAGGTACGCGGCGACACCCTCATCGGTCGCAGACGCAGACAACCACTCACCGATGTGCTCCTCATCAAAGAAGTACTGGTACGGCATCTGACACGGATGCGCACCACAGGGAGCCTCCACCACCGCACTCACCAGATAAAACGGAATCACCGTCTTCCACGGCTCACTGCGTATCTCCGCATTCTCCACAATTTTCTCTGTCGTGACAATCACGTGACGTGCTGCCCGGGACAACTCAAAATCCTCCACCATGATGCCATCGATCTGCGCATTCCCGTACTGATCACACCGGGGCACATGCAACACCGCGACATCAGGGTAACACGCAGGCACCAGACACACCAGCTTGCCGCTAAAAGGATCCACCATGGTCTGCGCTGAGCTCTTCTCAAACGTCCCAGTCCCCAGCATCACCCGCGTGGGCAGAAACGGCAGCCCCATCATCGCGGCCAGAAACCGCCACTGGTACCCCGCGTTGCTAATCTCACCAGACACACGACACCGACCAGTCTCCACCGCCCGACGCGACGCAGGAGACAACCCGCGCAGCTCATGGCCAAACGCATAGGCCACTTCCACCTGGTTCACACACCCCGAGCCCACTAAGACATCCAGATCATGCACCCCGGTCTTGCCTGCCAGTGTCAGATTCTTCTTCTGCTGCCGAATCATCTCGTAGACCACAGCCATGGACACCCGCACATGTCCAAACCCGCCCATCGCAACAAGCGACCCATCATGCACACACCGGGATACTGCCTCAGCAGCAGACATCCGCTTATCCACCAAACCACGAGATTTATGCTTCAGAATCCACTGTCGATTCTCATCAGGATCATGCCACCCCAGCAATGTTCCTGTCCCTTTCTGCACCTGATTCTTTTTAGCCATTAGAACGACTCCCATAGACATCCTTCCTCAGCGGAGCGACCTCAATGAAAAACCCTCACCTCCAGGATATCGTCTGAGAGTACAAAAAATCTTCGAAATACACCAAGGCGTAAATTTAAAGACCTGTTTTCTATGACAGTATGAGGATTCCCTATGGATTTCCAACTCACTGAGACGCAGAAGCTGTTCAAAAAAACAGTCAAAGACTTCGTCGACAAAGAACTCAAACCACTCGCAGCAAAAATCGACAAAGAAGAGTACTTCCCCACAGAGTTGTACAAAAGAATGGGGAAACTCGGGCTGCTGAGCATGACGGTTCCCAAGAAGTACGGTGGGGCTGGCGTCGACCGGGTCTGCTACATGATCGCCCTGGAAGAAATCTCCAGGGTCTGCGGGTCCACAGGCCTTACTGTTGAAGCACATAACTCACTAGGCGTTGGCCATATCTACGAGAGAGGAACCGAGGAGCAACGCAAGAAGTACCTCCCCAAAATCCTGCATGGAGACCATCTCGCAGCATGGGCACTAACCGAGCCAAACGCAGGCTCAGACGCAGCCTCCCTGCAGACCACCGCGGTCCTCGAGGGAGACGAATGGGTCATCAACGGTACAAAACAGTTCATCACCAGCGGCGACATCGCAGCGGTTGTCACCGTCATGGCAAAAACCGATAAGACACTGGGGGCAAAAGGAATCAGCGCGTTCATCGTTGAAAAAGACACACCCGGGTTTACGGTCGGTGTCCTGGAAGACAAACTCGGTTTACGTGGCAGCCATACCGCAGAGCTCATCTTTGAGAACTGCCGTGTCCCTAAAGAAAACCTGCTTGGGGAGAAAAACCTTGGCTTCGTCGGAGCGATGAACATCCTGGACCGCGGCAGAACCGCAATTGGAGCTATGGCTGTCGGCATCGCACAAGGCGCACTGGATGAAAGCCTTACGTATGCGAAACAACGACAGCAATTTGGTAAACCCATCGGGAAAAACCAGGCAATCCAGTGGATGATCGCAGACATGGCCACCCAAATTGATGCGGCACGACTCCTCGTGATGCGTGCAGCGTTCCTTGAAGACAAGGGCCTGCCGTTCAGCATCGAGGCGTCCATGGCAAAGCTCTTTGCTTCAGAAATCGCGATGAAAGCAACCCGTGATGCCATGCAAATCCATGGTGGCTACGGCTTCATGCGTGACTTCCCCGTAGAGCGCTTCTACAGGGATGTGAAGCTCACCCAAATCGGGGAAGGCACCTCAGAGGTGCAACGCATGGTGATCGCCAAACGCCTTGGCCTCTAAAAAATCTCAAAAACGGGGGGTGACCATGAAAGAGAAACAACCAGCGTGTGACACTGTGTTTAAGAAAGACAGGTACGAAGAACTCTACAAGAGCTTCACCTGGAAAGTACCCACCTACTACAACTTCGGCTTTGACGTCGTGGACCAATGGGCTGAGGACCGCACTAAACTTGCGCTCATCTCCATAGAGAAAACCGGGGAGAAAGCACGGTACCACACCTTCTACGATTTGAAAGTACAATCCAACCAATTCGCGAATGTGCTGCGGAACCTTGGGGTACAGAAAGGCGACCGCGTCTTAGTTATTTTACAAAGCATCCCTGAGTGGTACATCGCCCTCATCGGGATGTTCAAACTCGGTGTCGTCGCCATGCCAGGCACAGTGCTGCTCACCGAAAAAGACATTGAGTACCGCGTCAACCGCGCTGAGGCAACCATGATTCTGACGGATGTGGACCATGCAGAACGCGTCGAAGCAGTGAAAACGAACTGCAAGACCCTTAAACATGCCATGCTGGTTGATGGCACACGAGACGGCTGGCTCAACTTCACTGAGGAGATGAACACAGCATCACGGGAACTCACACAAAAAGAAATAGGAAAAACACGCGCAGATGAGCCATTGCTCATCTACTTTACCTCAGGGACCACGGGTCATCCAAAAATGGTGCTGCACACCCACAGTTACCCTCTTGGTCATGAGGTGACCGCACGATTCGCCCAGGCACTCACGAAATGTGACCTGCACTGGACGGTCTCAGAGACCGGCTGGGCAAAGGCAGCATGGGGAAAGCTCTTTGGTCAGATGATCGTGGGTGCAGCGGTTATCCAATGGGAGACCCCAGAGCGCTTTGATGCTGACGGCCTGCTCAGAGCTATGGAGAAGTACGGGGTGACGACGTTCTGTGCACCACCCACGGTGTACCGGCTGCTCATTCAGATGGATCTCTCCAAGTACAACCTGAAATTACGGCATTGCATGAGCGCTGGAGAACCACTCAACCCAGAGGTCATCAGAGTATGGAAAGACGCGTATCACCTGGAGATCTATGATTTCTTCGGGCAGACCGAGACCGTCTGCGTGCTGTCCAACTACCCCTTTATGCCGATTAAGTACGGCTCTGTGGGTAAACCAACACCAGGTCATGATGTCCGCATCGTCGATGACAACGGAACCGAGGTGAAGGCAAACGAGGTCGGCAACATCGCCTTGTACGTCGGGGACGTCCGCCCACCAGGGTTGTTCAAAGAGTACTGGAAAGACCCTGAGATCATGAAGAAATCCTTCAAAGGCAGTTATTACTTTACCGGCGATCAGGGGTACAAGGATGAAGACGGGTACTTCTGGTTCGTCGGCCGGGATGACGACATCATTAAATCCTCAGGGTACCGCATCGGTCCCTTTGAGGTGGAATCCGCACTCATCGAGCATGACGCCGTGGCTGAGTGCGCCGTGGTCGGTGCACCAGACCCAGAAGGAGTCCGTGGGATCGTCGTCAAAGCCTACGTCGTCCTCGTAAAAGGATACAAACCTTCAGAGACACTCACCAAGGAGCTGCAGGAGCACGTCAAGAGAGTCACCGCGCCGTACAAGTACCCACGGATCATCGAGTACATGGATGAGCTGCCCAAGACGATCTCAGGGAAGATCCTCAGACGACAGCTCCGCGGAAAACAGTAACACACCTTTTGTTTATCTCTTCCGAAACACGTCTCGCAGGGAGACGTAGAGGTACCGCAGAATCAACGGCAGTTTGTACTTCGTAAAACTAATCTGCCCACCGGTGATGCCGACGATCAAGTACGCGAATTTCTTATCCCGTGACATCAACCGAATGATCTTCTCTGAGTTCTTCCCCCACTGGTTGTTGAACCGGCCTAGCAGCCGCAGGTCCTTGCCGAACTCATCATACCACCGGTGCTGGTACTGGGCTAAGAACTCCTTGCTGAGGTCCTGTTTCTTCAACCCCTCTGCGACAAGGTGTGCAGCAAGCTTTCCTGAGGTCATCGCATAGTAAATCCCTTCACCAGTAATCGAGTTGATGAACCCGGCAGCATCCCCACAGAGCACCACACGATCACTATACGTCTGGTCTAACGGGAAAATCGGAAGGGTCGCACCTTTCAGGTTCTCCACCACAAAATCCTTCGGCAGCATCCCCTGCTTCTTCATCTGCTCTACGAACAACTCGAAGGCTTCCTTCAACGAGGGTCGTGGGCGGGATGCTTCCACAGCTGATTGGAACTCACCGATGCCAATGTTCACAGAGTCTCTCTTGGGGAACACCCAGCCGTACCCCGCTATCCCCTGTGCCTTGATGTACAAGTGCACCAGTCGCTTCTTGGTGAAGTACTGCTCAATAACCTGTTCAGTCATCACCTGCTCTTGCACCAGGGTGACACAGACCGGCTGCTGCGTGGTGTTCAGCCCAGCTTTCTCCGCAACAAGGCTGCGTGCACCGTCACAGCCAATCACCATCTTGGTCTCAATGGTCTCCCCGGTCTCCAGCGTCAACAGGGCGTCATCGGGACGCAGGGAGATATCAGTCACTGTTGTTCCTTCTCGCACTTCTGCCCCTGCCTGCAAGGCAAGCTTCAGCAGCTCATGGTCAAAGTCTCTGCGACGCACATTAAACAAGAACGGCTTGTCTCTAATGATTTCAAATCGATACCGCTGAGACGAAGAGTACATGACGCTGCCATAGGACACTGAATCAACGAACGGTTTGATGTACGGAAACCGCTTGACCACCCGTGTCGGCAGCCCACCACCACAGAGTTTCTCACGAGGGAACGCTGCCTTGTCCAACAGCAGCACCTTGACCTTTTTTTCCGCAAGGCATTTGGCTGCTGTGGAGCCAGCTGGCCCAGCGCCGACAACCACGACATCATACATCATAGCAAAATCAACGTCCTTTCTCTACATCCGGAAGACACCAGGACTCCAGTCGGGGATCGGTGCATTCAACGACGCAGAGATGCCCAGCCCCAGCACCACGCGGGTATCCACCGGGTCGATGATGCCATCATCCCAGATACGGGCCGTGCTGTAGTACGGGTTGCCTTCCATCTCATACTTCTTTAAAATCGGGTCGGTGAGTTGTTGTTCATCTTTCTTACTCATCTCGATGCCTTTGCGCCAGAGCTGATCTCGCTTCACTGTCAGCAGCACAGTAGCTGCCTGCTGCCCACCCATCACAGAGATACGGGCATTCGGCCACATCCACAGCTGACGAGGACCGTACGCGCGACCACACATCCCGTAGTTGCCCGCGCCAAACGACCCGCCGATGATGACGGTGAACTTCGGCACCTGCGCACAGGTGACCGCAGTGACCATCTTTGCGCCATCCTTCGCTATGCCCCCTGACTCGTACTTCCGACCGACCATGAACCCAGTGATGTTCTGCAGAAACACCAGAGGGATTTTCCGTTGACAGCACAGCTCTATGAAATGGGTGCCTTTCAACGCCGACTCAGAGAACAACACCCCGTTGTTCGCTAAAATACCAACAGGGTACCCCATGATGCGGGCAAACCCCGTCACCAGTGTCGTCCCATACAACGCTTTGAACTCATGGAACCGGCTGCCATCCACCACACGGGCGATGATCTCCCGGACCTCAAAGGGTTTGCGGGGGTCCTTCTGCAGAATCCCATAAATCTCTTTCATGTCATAGGCTGGCTCCTCAGGAGCCTTGATATCAAGGTGTGTTTTCTCTGGCCGATTCAAGTTCTCCACGATGTTCTGCGTGATACGAATCGCATCATGATCATCCAGGGCATAGTGATCAGAGACACCGCTCTCCCGGCAGTGCACATCCGCACCACCCAGCTCCTCTGCGGTGACCTCCTCACCAGTCGCGGCCTTCACCAATGGTGGGCCACCCAGAAAAATCGTACCGGTGCCTTTCACAATCACGGTTTCATCAGACATCGCAGGCACATACGCACCACCCGCAGTGCAGGATCCCATGACGACTGCGATCTGAGGAATCTTCAGCGACGACATCTTCGCCTGGTTGTAGAAGATACGTCCGAAGTGCTCCCGGTCCGGGAACACCTCATCCTGCATGGGGAGAAACGCACCACCAGAGTCCACCAGGTAGATGCAAGGGAGGTTGTTCTCCATGGCGATCTCCTGGGCACGCAAATGCTTCTTCACAGTGATTGGATAGTACGTCCCACCCGTGACAGTCGCATCATTAGCGACAAGGACGACCTCCCGGCCATGGATAATCCCAATGCCGGTGATGATCCCAGCAGCCGGCGCCTTGTTGTCGTACAACCCATAGGCAGCCAGGGTGTTGAACTCCATGAACGGGGTGTCTGGATCCAGCAGCGCATCAATGCGCTCACGAGCAAGCATCTTGTTACGGGATTTATGCAGCTTGACAGCCTCAGCACCACCACCCTTCGACGTGACTGAGATCTTCTCTTTCAAATCAGTGACCAGCCGTTCATAGTACGTGTAATTCTCTTTGTACTCCTTACTCTTGGTATCCACATTACTCTCTAGTGCTTCCATGCTATCCCTCTCTTGCGTCCATCTCCGCGGTCAGCTTCCCAATCTCAATTTGATCTTTCTCTGTAAAGTAAATCTTTTTGATGACACCATCGAACGGCGCACGGATCAGGTACTCCATCTTCATCGCCTCAATCACCATGATCACCTCATCTTTCTTCACGGCAACGCCCTCTTTCACCTTCACGGACACCACCGTCCCTGAGATCGGAGAGTTCAGCGTCCCTGATTTTACCTCTGATTTCTTCCTACCAGTCAGCTCAATGCGCTTCACCTGGAAAATATCACCGTCGATGAACACAAACTTGCTGTCTTCACCCTCAGAGATCACGCACTTAATCGTCCGGTCGCCCACCTGCATGGCAAGCTGCCCAGGTTTGGTCTCTGTCGCAGTCACGGTGTACTCATTGTTGTCATAGGTGATGAAAAACCGGTTGTCCCGACGCTCTGCGGTCACCCCGTACACATGATTATTGTGCTCGTAGTTGATGAACATGGTCATGGTCACACCCCCATCCGCCAGCGGCCCACATGCTGCCAGGGAGAGTGCGGATCCGCCTCTTTGTACCGCACGATCTGCTGTCGCTTCGTATGCAGTGAATCATACACCGCCAGTGCGAGCAGAGCGTCCAGGGGGAGTCCTTGTTTGCGCACCATCCAGTCTTTGAAGTAGTCATCAATGAAATGGGTCGTGATGTTTCCCTTCAGAAACTCTGGGTGAGCCAGCACCTTCTTGAGAAACGAAATATTGGTCGTGACCCCTAAGATCACGTAGTGAGACAGCGCCCAGAGCATCTTCTGAATACTCTCCGCTCGCGTCTCACTGCTCACCGTGAGCTTCGCCAGCATCGGATCATAGTATGGGCTGACCTGAAAATTCGTCTCGACCCCTGTGTCATTCCGAATGTTCGGACCACTGGGGAGGTCAACTTTCTCTAAGGTCCCTACGCTTGGTAAGAACCCGTTCGAGGGATCCTCAGCGTAGATTCGACACTCCAGGGCATGACCACGCTGCAGCAGCTGCTTCTGCTTCAAGGTGAGTGGTTCACCGCTTGCGATGCGCAGCTGCCATTTCACCAGATCAACCCCCGTAGTAGCCTCAGTGATCGAGTGCTCCACCTGCAGACGTGTGTTCATCTCCATGAAGTAGAAATTCTGCTTGCCATCCACCATGAACTCAATAGTCCCTGCATTGGTGTACCCGACTGCTTGGGCAGCGGCCACCGCAGCAGACCCCATGGTCTCCCGGAGCTTCTTGGTCATCACCGGGGAGGGCGTCTCCTCGATAATCTTCTGGTGACGTCGTTGAATCGAGCACTCCCGCTCAAAGAGATGAATCACCTGACCCTGCTGGTCAGCGAGCACCTGGAACTCGATGTGACGGGGTTTGTCGATGTACTGCTCAAGGAACACAGAGTCGTTGCCAAACGCGGATTTCGCCTCTCGCTTCGCACTCTCAATGGACTGCGCAAGCTCCTCTTCCTTGTGTACCACCCGCATGCCCTTGCCACCGCCACCAGCGGTCGCCTTCACCAGCAGGGGGAATCCTATCTTCTTCCCCTCTCTGGTGAGAGTGTCAAGGTCTTGTTTCACCCCATGGTACCCAGGAATCACAGGAACAGAAGCACCAGCGATGGTCTTCTTGGCCTCGATTTTATCACCCATCAGACGGATCACCTGCGGTGTCGGCCCAATGAACACGATACCAGAGTCAGCGCATGCTTTCGCAAAATCCGGGTTCTCCGCAAGAAACCCATACCCCGGGTGGATCGCCTCAGCACCCACGGTCTTGGCATGCTCAATGATCTTTGCGATGTTCAAGTAGCTCTCTGAAGGAGTGGGATCACCGAGATTGACGGACTCATCAGCCAGCTGCACATGAGGAGAATCCCGGTCCACCTCTGAATACACGGCGACGGTTCGAATCTCCATCTCCTGACATGCCTTGATGATCCGCACCGCGATCTCACCGCGATTCGCAACAAGAACTTTTTTAAACATATTACTAGGACCTCTTCCAGTTTGGCTTTCGTTTCTCCAAGAAGGCGGTGATGCCTTCCTGGCCTTCAGGTGACACCCGCAGCTCAGCGATTTTCTCAACCGTGAACTCCTGATAGTGTCTCCGGTCTAACTCAAAATATTTTTTTATCAGCTGTTTGACTTCTTTTATCGCCGTAGGCCCCGAGGAGCGCACCTGGTCGACACACGCCTGCACTGTCGCATCAAGCGACTCTGCAGGAACAACAAGATCAAGTAACCCAAGCTTTTGTGCCATGGCTGCATCGAACCGCTCACCAGTGATAAACAAGCGGCGCATATCTGCTGGGCGTAGGCGTGGCGCCACAAACGTCGAGATCACCGCAGGAATGATGCCGAGTTTAATTTCACTAAATGCACACTTCATCTCAGGAACCCCTACGGTGATATCACAGACGGCTAGCAACCCGATCCCACCACCAAACGCATGACCATGGATGCGTCCAATCACTGGTTTTGGACAGGACGCAATCGTCTCATACATCTGGAGAAGCAACTTACTGTCGTCTCTGTTCTCCTTCTTTGAGTAGTGGACCATGCGTTTCATCCACGTCAAATCTGCACCAGCACAAAACGACGCACCCTGCCCGGTGAGGACAATCACTGCTACGGCGGGGTCAGCTCCAAGTGTGGTGAAACACGAGGTGAGCTCCTGAATCAATACCTCATTGAACGCATTGTGTACCTCAGGTCGATTCAACGTCACCGTCGCAACATCCTGATGGATTTCACAGGTAAGCGTCTGATAGTTCATCCTGGTGCCTCTCCTGGATTTTGTATCGCATTCATAGAACCGTGATACATAAAGGTTTCCCTAACAGTATCGACGATTGTCGAACCCCCTGGTTACTTCCCTTGAAACACAGGTTTTCTCTTCTCCACAAACGCAGCCACACCTTCCTTGAAATCCTCTGTTCCTGCTGACCACGCAGCTGTCGTACTCTCCAGCTCCAGATGCTTCACCATATCATTCTCCAAGCTTCTATTAATCAGCATCTTTGCCTTGCCCACTGCGATGGGTGCTAAGGTGCGAAACGGACGGACCGTTTCTTCAACCGCTGCTTCTAATGCATCTGGCTCAACAACCTGGTTCACCAAACCAAGACTATAGGCCTCTTGGGCTGAAAACGTCTTTGACGAAAGGATGTACTCACATGCACGCTGATACCCGACGACACGAGTAAAAAACTGGGTTCCACACCCTGGTGCCAACCCAATCCCGATGAACGCGGAACACAATTTTGCGTCTCTCACAGCGATGATGATGTCGCAGGCAAGCGCGAGGGAGAGACCCGCACCAAACGCAGCGCCGTTCACCGCAGCAATCACGGGTTTGTCCATGGTGCGCAACGCAATCACACACCGATGGATCGATTGTGTCAACTCACGGAGGAACCGTGATTTATCCTGCGCAGCATGCATCTCTTTGACATCACCGCCACCACAGAACCCTTTCCCGGTTCCTCTGATGACCACCGCACGGACCTCCAGGTGTTGTGCGACATCCTGCAGGACCACATGCAACTCACGGCCAAGCTGCATGTCAAACGAGTTGAGACGATCCGGTCGATTCAACGTGATGTACGCCACCGCAT
>JAFGML010000016.1 GCA_016927555.1 Thermoplasmatota archaeon | reverse complement strand
GTTACGAAGATTGGAACGTAGAACTGTTACATCTGTTGAAATCCTGTTCTAGATTATGAAATGGATTGATCTAGGTGATAATAGTATCTTTTTGCCTAACATCACTGGACAAGTTGAAGTCAACATATCCGTGCTCTCCTGGGGGCTGGGCTTGGAACGACTCGCGATGCTCCGCTACGGTCTTACTGATATACGCAGTTTATATATTAGTGACATCGACTGGCTGCGAAAGACACCACTCCTCTAACACATTTTTATTTATATAATCCACACCCTAGTCTTATAAGAGAGACGAGACCCATAATCTTATAAAATATGATAGATATTATATTTTTAAAAAAATGGTATCTCCTGTCAACAAAGATTTATATAATAATAAGAGAGATAGTATCTATCGAGGTTGTGAAGATATGCAAGCGCACCCAGCGCTCCGAGCACTCCTACTGACATTCATCCTTACCGTAGGTTCCCTTGCCACAGTTCTCTTTACGCCACCAGCCAGTGCCCAGGACTCCCAGGGGGAAACAACACTTTACTTCACCAATTTCGACAGCGAAAATTATACAGACTTAGGGTTCACATCACTTTCACTCACACCCCCTACGAAAGACAACGACTCTGAATATCCTCCCGATCTCGTGCAAAGCGGCCTCCAGTTAAACACCGACCAGTATCTAACCTGGTTCTTCGCGTGGCTCCTGTATTTCCTTGGAGAATCTGAAGAGTTCAACCTCAGCGACCTCTTTGATATATTCGGTGATGACACCCTCGAAGGTTACGATTTCGAAGTGCTCTTCCCCCACCCCTTTCGCATCGTTGAAGGTTATACCTATGAAGGAGACGACGCAGTTACAATTACCGGTGATGTTTCGTACAACTTGTTTTTCCATTCGTATCAAAAACTATTACCAAAATTCAGAGACGATGTGAAAATCGGGTTGTATTCCATGGACAGTAACTCCTACTTTCCGCTCCCTAAAATCATTAAATCCACAAACGTAACACTCTCACCAGAGTTACTTAAAAAAACATACAATGAGCAACTAACACTGAGCAACATCAGCTATACACTCCAACCCGGGGAGAGTTTGTTATTCACCATAGAAATCATTCCCACGAACAAAACCATAGGAAATCTCGCCCCATACATTATAAACATCGATCGTTTTCTTAACCGCTGGCAGAGACGAGCAAATAACCTAGAAAATTCAAGTAAACCACTACTTCAACAATTTGGTACAATAATTCAAGAAATATTGTACACTTTAAGTGAAATAGGTACCAATATTACAATGGATGATTTCAACACGTTTTTTGATACGTTTCGATCGACCTCATTCATCTATGATTCCACTAGCCATCCTGCCTCAGTCTCCATTCCAGCCAACATCCGAACAGAAGACATCCACGTCTATTATCTGCATGATAACCAAGTTATAGACGAAAACAAACCAGATACAGACAATACTCTCACCCTGGCTCTCAAGGAGGACACGCCAGTTATTTGGACAACGGACACAACCCTCAGTCGCAATAAGGTGTTGAAAGTGGACCAGGTCAGTGCTGATCTCTACCTTAATCATCGAGATTTACATTTGTTCCATATTCTGAAGAAGAAGATTTCCATCACAGCAACTCTCTATGACGACGCCATTCCCGTTAAGACCTCAGTCATAGAACTTGACAAGACAAAACTCTTTGAGCTTTTTTCAAAACCCTCCACCCCAGTCACCTTCACCTTCAATGGATCTGACATTGAATTAACGTATGGTCACACGCTTGGTCTTGGTGTGGCACTTACCAACGGTACAAAACTAGGCATTCGAACCGTCAAACTCCTGTATGACTCAGTGAATTTCCCGACATCCCTGCGAGTCACCTTTGAGGAAACAACCAATATTCAAATTAAGGGTATTACTAGTGCACCTACAGACGGAGAAATCACCCCGGGTCAGACCATTCAGTTCCTCCTCAACGTCTCAAGCAAATACGATGACACCTTGCAGATTACTACTGCTGAAAAAGATAAAGAAGGATCCTGGGACGTCAGTGCCCCTTCCTCAACAACCGTCACCGCGAACACCAACACCCAGATTCAGGTGTCAGTCACCTCAACAAATCCCTACAAAGAGGCGTACGGTGACACCATCGAGCTTCTCCTTACCATCACCGGCACCACAGGCATCGATAAACAGACGCTCACCGCTGAAGTCACCCAAGACGCGATCATCTACGACGTCGACATCCTTGGCTACACGAAGGACATCAACATCAACAAAGGCGAAAATCGGACGTTCTTCTTCGTGATAAAAAACAACAACACTGGCGCCCTTGATGATGTTGACAGCTACACGATTACCGCGGTCTCAGAGCATGACTGGCCGCTCATCCCACGGGAACACATCAGAGATCTGCAGAACGGAGAGAGCACCGAGACGGAGGTTGCCCGCGTGGTCATCCAGGCACCCAAGGATACCACCATTGCCTCAGACACCATTACCATTACCGTGACCTCAGATGCTGATCCGAGCACCTCAGCATCTATCACCATCACCGCGCATGTCATCGGAGGCGGTGTGTTTGAAGGCTTCGTTGATTTCTTTAACGCTGCCGCAGACAGCCTTGGTCTTAACGAAATTTTTGGCGAGTACGGCGGCCTAGCCCTCTTCAGCCTGCTGATAGTAATCATTTTATTCATCCTCATCATTCTTGCTTTTGTGTTGACCACAAAATCTGTCCGTCTCATCTGCACAGACCGCATCAAGGAAATTGAGCCGACAGAAGAAGCAGTCTTTGACCTCACCGTGAAAAACCCGTTCAAAAAACCAGCGACCTACGAGCTGTCCGCTGAACAAACAGCACTCGGCTCACACTGGACGATCACTATAGATGCGCCTCAACTCACCCTGAACGGTCGACAGTCCCACACGGTTCACCTCACCGCCACACCAACAGAGGAAGCCTCAGAGAAGGACTGGACAAAAATCACGGTCAACGTGAAGAAAGCAGGGAAGACGAGAGCAGAGCAGGTCACCCTCATGGTAATGCTGAAAGAGGGAACAACCCTGCTTCAACTCGGAGACGTGACCCATTCCCCATCAGAGTTTTCTCCTGGTGAGCGGATCATCAGCTCATTTAGCGTGTCAAACAAAGGCAGCGTGTCAGCACGGAACGTGACCGTCTTTTTCTACCTCAACGGCAAACAACACCACAAGCTCACCGTCACGATTCCTGCAGGCAGCATCGCTGATATCCAGGTCCCCTGGATAGCGGTGAAAGGCAAAAACAAGGTGCGCATCCGCCTCAAAGAGGAGTCGTAAACCTTATAATGGGAGAATAATTCGGTATTCAACCAGAGGGGTGTCTTCTGTGGCTGAAAAAGAATCGAAGAAGAAGGAAGACCTAGAGCAACTCCGCAACGCGGAGAAGAAGTTCCAAAGTCTCATTGAGCGACGCAACGAGCTCAACCAGATTGCTGTCCAATTCCGCGACGAGCGCGACATGCTGCATCAGAAACGCAAAGAACTCAAAGAGGAGATGGACACGGTTAAAAAAGAGCGGGAAACACTCGTCACGAAGATGAAGGAACACAAGGAGAAACGGAACCAGTACCAACTCCAGGCAAAGCAGCTCATCGATGCCAAGCGTAAGAAGAAAGGGGATGTCGTCAAAAACCTTCCCCTGCGGTTTGAGGAAATTAAAGCAGACATCCAAATCATGGAGTACGAACAAGAAACAACGATCATGAACACCCGAAAAGAAAACAAGCTGATCGATCGCATCAAAGAGAAACGAAAGGAACTGGCTGAGGTTAAAAAACAAATGGACAAACAACAGCTCATCGAAGTCGACCTCTCAGATACCGACAAAGCGATCACCGAGCTCTTCCAAAAAGCGGATAAAGAACATGAGAAAGTCCAGCAGTACTACCAGGAGAGCCAGCAGAAACATGAGGCGTACAAGAAACTGGTCGTTGAAATAGCCACCTTGATTGGAGAGGCGAACAAGAAACATAAGAAATACCTTGAGGTCCGTGAGGAAGCGCAGAGCAACCATGAGAAAGCTTCGGAGATGCGCTCGAAAATCATCTCCGTGAAAAAGGAACGGATGATGCGGTTCAAGGAAAGCAAAGAGATCCTTCGTAACCAGAACCTCAAGGCACGTAAAGAACTCATGGATACCGAGAAGCTTGACAAGGTTGCAGACCAGTCTGTCGAGGCACTGAAAGGCGGGAAGAAGATTACGCTTTCAGGGTGAGCACCCTCAAAGATTTTTTCGTCAATCGTCGATGAGAAAGCGGCACTTTTAAGTAGTCTATTTTGTTTTGCCCCTTGTTGGGTTGACCATGGAACACACAGGCATTGTAAGCTATGGAGCTTCTATCCCACGGTACCGCATCAAAGCCGATGTCATTGCGAAGGTCTGGGGAAAAGATGGAGCGGCCATCAGCCGGGGACTAGGCATTTACGAAAAATCAGTACCCTCTGTTGATCAAGATACTGCCACGATTAGTGTAGAAGCGATTCGCGCTGCACTCAAACGATGCACCCTTGATCCTTCGAAAATTGGGGCTATTTACGTTGGCAGCGAGTCCCACCCCTACGCGGTCAAACCAACTGGAACTATCGTTGGCGAGGCAATTGGAGCTACTCCTCACCTCATGGTCGCTGATTACGAGTTCGCCTGTAAAGCCGGGACTGCGGCGATACAAACCTGCCTAGGATTCGTCAAAGCAGAGATGATCGATTACGGGGTTGCCATCGGGGCAGACACCTCACAGGCAGCACCAGGAGACGCACTGGAGTACTCTGCATCAGCGGGAGGCGCAGCGTTCATCATTGGACGAACCAACGTGATTGCTACCATTAACCATACACTTTCTTATACAACCGATACCCCAGATTTCTGGCGACGGGCTGAGATGAAATACCCGTCCCATGGTGGTCGATTCACAGGAGAACCAGCGTACTTTAAACACATTACGAACTGTGCAACAAACCTGATGGCCAAAGCAGGGACCAAACCCCAGGATTACACCTATGCTATCTTCCATCAGCCGAACGGGAAATTCCCGGTGAGCGTGGCAAAGACACTCGGGTTTACCATGGATCAGGTCAAACAAGGACTCATGGTGCCCTACATTGGGAACACCTACTCAGGTGCCTCCATGGTGGGGCTCGCCTCCGTCTTAGACGTCGCACAACCAGGTGATCGGATCTTCATGACCAG
>JAFGML010000003.1 GCA_016927555.1 Thermoplasmatota archaeon | reverse complement strand
GCATGGGCAAAAGAAGGTACCTTGATAACTCACAATGATATTAGATCCTCTCAAACAGGCATTGGTGTTGGTTCCTCATCTCGAATTAATATTAATAATAATAATCTCCAAGAAAACGAGTATGGTATCTTCCTTTATAACAGCAAATTTATTGTAATAAAGGAAAACAATTTCATTGACAATAGCTACCTCAATGCGAATTTCTATAACTTATTTTTAGTCCGATGGATCAACAATTACTGGGATGACGGGGATAATACTTGGTTATATAAGATACCCGGACAAAAATTCGCTGGCACTATTTTTTCCTGCCGATGGTATAATTTTGATTTTCATCCTGCACAAGAACCCTATGACATCTCCGGGATGACCTGAAAAATCTCTGAAATTATAATCTCTCATAGGCAGTAAGTACTATCTTCTATATAGAATTTAACCGGTAAACAGGCGTTCACCTCCCTTCCCCTGCACTTTTTTCCGTCTGTAGAAGATGCCTTGCTATCGCTGTTAAGCGGTGATTTCTCTGTAAGACGTTTGCCAACAAAAAAAACAAGTCTATAAATATTTTATCTGATAAGACGTAGGGAGAAGTTTATAAGCAAAACGATGTTTTCTCTTCTGAATATGTGAGGGGAAACGTATGGTTTCAATTGAACTCTTAGATATCATTGCAGTCAGTGTTTTTTTTATCTGTATCCTTATCTTTGCTGTTGGATTAGTCTACAAAATGAAACACCCAAGTTGGGGGGAACGGGGGTTCTTAAACATCATGTATGGGCTATGGGTAAAACGAATGAATGATCCCTCAGAGACAATCACTGCTGTGCAGACCATGCGTAATTTGATTATGGTGGTCACGTTTCTCTCAACATCTTTGCTCCTTCTCCTCGGATTACTCCTACAAAGTCCATCGATAGGAGCAAATGGGATGACGTACACGTCTGAAACAGCAACAAGTGTTTTTGCACACCATAAACTCATTCTCTTTGTCGCAGTCATTGTGTTTTCTGTCACCATGTTCCTCTTATCACTGCGTCAAATGGTGAGATTTTCCATCCTCGTTGGCATCCCCGCTGAATCAATACATACAATAACCAAGGAGTTTTCATTAGTAAACAAAGATAAGGCGAAGAAAGGAAAAAAAGCCTGCTATCCTTTTGACGCAGAAGGATTGAAGAGAGATGTGTTTCTACGAGCAATGAATCGATTCACGTTTGGGATGAGAGCTATCTTCTATGGTATCGTTATCACCCTCTGGTTTGTCAATGTTTATGCCTTTATCGTTGGTACAGTAACCTTAACTATTTTTCTTGTTGTTCACCATGATGTCGAACCATGTCATCACCAAGAGTTACCCCTCTAGTTCTTTTTATGGTTCACATCCCCTCCTCGCAGTATTTATTACAAAGGTATTTATATTTCTTCATGATTACAAAGCATATACTTCGGGGGTGAAAGGCAAATGAATAAAAAAATAGTATTCATACTTAGTGTACTACTCCTCAACGTTGCAATATTCTCCGCAGCAGGGGTAGTACACAATAATGAGCGAGCAGAGCACTGCTTACCACCTATCGATTTAAACATATCACAAGCAAGCGCATCAGATGACACCTGGCCAATGTACCGCTATGATGCAGGAAACACTGGATGCTCTCCCAATACCGCGCCATTTACCAATCATGTGTCCTGGAAACAACAAATTGGAAGTAACATCTATCAATCGACACCTATCGTCTACGGTGAGAAAGTCTACATTTGTACGAACTGGGCGCTGGATGATTTCGATAAAGGAGAAAACGCGGCACGAGCACCATCGCGCATTGAGGCACTCCATACTTTTTTAAACAATCAGAACACAGCCTCCTCAGGACTCTATTGTCTCGATGCATACACCGGTGAACAACTCTGGTACCAGTATTTAGTTGCGCCATCAAACCCTGCCATCGTCAACGGAAACGTCTATGTCACAGATCTAGATACCTCGTCGTACTACAGCTCGCTGTACTGTCTTGACGCAGAGACTGGTGCGTTGATTTGGCAGAAACCGCTAGGAGTGTTGGTGCTCTCATCGACAATTTACGCGAACGATAAAATTTACCTTGGATGCCTAGACATCAATACCTACTACAGCTCGGTACGATGCTATGACCTCACTGGTGCGTTCGTATGGAGCTACCTGTTACCTGCAAATGAGATGATTTGGTTTTCTGCTCCCGCGGTCTGTGGCGAGTACATCTGTTTTATCACCTCAGGGATGTACTACTATTTCACAGGGAATATCTACTGTTTAAACGCCCTGACCGGTCAGTATCGCTGGAAACACCCTATCTTTTCATTTGGAATGTACATGTACAAAACACAGTCACCGGTCTGTCGCGAGGGTAAGGTGTTCTGTATAGACTTTGATTTCTATACGTACTATGGCACTCTTCGATGCTATGATCTGGCGTCAGGTGGTCTGTCGTGGAACTATCCTCTTGGAATGGCAATTTCCATGGCAACCCCTGCGGTGTCTGAAGACAGCGTGTTTATCACCGCCTCTGACTTGTATTCATATGATAGCTATCTCTATAGGGTTCATATTAACAACGGCACCCTGCAGTGGAAATCATTACTGTTCAGTGCATCATCGTTCTTCGTCGGTTCTCCGATTTGCTGCGCCAATAAGGTCATCATTTCACCAGGTTCCTTCTACGGGTATTCAAATGAGCTGCTCTGCTGTGATGTTGAAACTGGCATACTTGATTGGACGTATCAGCTTGATGAGGCATCCCTGGGAGAGGCATCGATTGGTGACGAGTACGTATATATGGTGGATTATACCGGGAAGGTGTACGCCTTCCATGATGTGCTAAAAATACAGGCGGTCTTCGGTGGACTATTCGGTGTGAACGCGCTCATCAAGAATACAGGAGATGTCAGTTTGACGAACATCACATGGAGGATCTATGTGACCGGTGGTGCACTGGAGATGATTCATCGTGAAACAACCGGATCTATTGCTGAGCTCCAAGCCGGGGGAGGAAAAATTGTCCGCCTCATTCCTCTCATTGGTATAGGGAAGCTGCATATCTCTGTCAGTGTCAGCATGCCAGATATGAATATTATAAAGGCCACAAAAGAAGCCGTGATTCTGGGTACGATAGTACTTGTGACAAAACCATTCAACTGGGTCTAAAATAGTAGTGTAGATACTGATAAAAAAAAAAATTATTTGACGCTTACTACGGTAACACTGCAAGCATCACTTGAATATCATTGATAATTTTCTCTGCAACGATGCTGTCAACAGCTACTGCTTTATTTTTTTGAAGACTGTCAAGGACTTGATTCAATTTTGTTTTTGCAGAGGCAGGATTGTTGTTATCTAACGCAGTTATTGCCTGGGTTAATTTCTGTACCATCTGTGTTTTGAGGTTCCGTGGAATGTTGGCGCTGTTGATGTAGTTTCTTAATGTGGTGATCGCTGTCTGTACTGTGATTTTTTCAGGAGTGTATGATTCCCCATAATGATACACTAAACTACTGACATCAAGGTAATTGACATCGCCATCCTTGTTTATGTCTGCTCTTATCCAACCTGGCTCACCTGTACTTCCATAGGCATATACCAATATGCTGACATCGAGACCATCTACCTCACCATCCATGTTGAGGTCATAATCACGATATGCACCATCGATGTAGTAATACGTGATTACTTTTTTCTTTGCACTTCCTGTCGTTGCTGTACATACAAGTAGTATACAGCTGGCAACCAGCATACTTACGATAAACATTCGTTTTTGTTTTTTCATAATCTCCTCACCAACCGTTTCCAGTTGTCCATGCCGTTCTACTTTCTAATTGCTAATATTTATGAATTTCCTTGTAATTTTTCAAAATGTTATTTTTCCAACACATCTAGAAGTAGTAAAAAATGCTTCCTTCAATGATAATACAGATGGTCCTATCTCTTCTAATACACCAGGATAAATCCTTTTATAGAAATGATGAGTTCACAGCTGTATGCTCCTCCTGCTCTTGTATGTCCTGACTGCTCTTTCACTGCTTGCAATGCTGACATTAATAGGGTTGTTTTTGTATGGTTACTACCACAATCGCACAGTTCAACCATCAAAATATACTCCCAAGGTCTGCGTGATTGTCCCCTGTAAAACAAAAGAATACAACCTCGAAGAAAACCTCACCGCCATCTGTTCACAGCAGTATCCCTCATATTCAGTCTTATTCGTCGTCGACTCGGACAGGGATGCAGCATACCCTACCGTTACCCAGGTAGCATTACAACAACTGCATGCACGCATCGTCTACACGAAAAAATTAGAGGGATGCAGTGGGAAGATCTCAGCGCTCATCACTGGGGTTCACAACGCAGGAGATGCAGACGTCTTCGTGTTTGCCGATTCTGATATCACCCCTCACCGAGACTGGCTCCAGTACCTAGTATCGTTTCTAGCAGATGACACGATGGGGGCGACCACAGGGTTCCGCTGGTACTTCCCAACCAACAAAAAATCATGGCTCATTGCAACCTGGAACCTCGCAGCACTCAGCGCGTTGTTTCACCCCATGTCCAACTACGCCTGGGGAGGATCAACCGGGATACGGGCATCACTCTTTCATGAACTTGATATTGAGTCGCAGTGGAAACAAGGGTTCTCTGATGATTTGATTCTCACTGAGACGGTGAAAAACGCAGGGTACGCCATTCGATTCCTCCCACACTGCGTCAGTGAGAGCCCCTCAAATGTCACCATCAAGCAATTCCTACGCTGGGGCAGCCAACAGCTCACCTGGGTCCGCTGGTACAACCCGCTCCTGTGGGTCCTGTCTTTCGTCGGAATTCTCTTCGTCAACGTCTTCTCAGTCCTTGGTTTTTTCTTTCTGCTCACTAGACAGTACCTGGTTGGTGGCTTGATGGTGTCCCTCTTCGCCCTCCAGATGGTGTACGGGCTTGTTGGTATTCTCACCATGAGACGGTACATGCGGTATCCTCCGACACGATTTCGTGGCACAGCAGGCTACCTCCTGCTCATGCCTGTTGCCTTTTTCCTGTACGGATACAACATTCTCGTCTCCAGTGTGAAAAAACAGATTGTCTGGGCGGGGAGAACCTATCGGAAAAAAGACGTCATCCGTTAGCCGTATATAAAGAAGAAAATATATTAATATTAGTACTATTTTTATAAATATGAGGTTTTCTTTACACACAGGACTCTATGAACAAAACCATAGTCACCATCCTTGTTGTTGCAACCATCATTAACATCGGAGTAGGAACCGTCCTGTTCCTTGACATCAGAGCCATGGACTTCCCAGACACGCTTCTTACTGTAGAAATCGTCGATGTGACTGCAGACGACGCACGACTTACCATCACACTCTGGGTGAACAACCCGAATTCGTTCCCCCTACTCTTCCACAACGTATCGATCAAGATGATGAGTGAAACCACCACTCCTGCAGGCTACCTCTCCCTAGGGAGCGGTGAAATACCTGCCTCTGAGAACAAGACCTTCACCGCGACGACCACAATCCACTTCTCAAGTACCTTCCCTGATGAACTGTCGAGTACAATCACCGGAGCAATAGGAGTGGACGTCTTGGGTATCATCAGGAAAACCCTCCCGATACACCTGACAGTACGAACCCCGCTAACGCTAGTAGAGACACTGCTGACACTCCCGAGTATCGAACTGCAGGGGAATTTCAGCACAATCACCCAAAACTACGTCGACTTCACAGAGATCATCAACATCACCAATCCGTATCCCTTTGATCTGACACTTGACGATCTGTCAACAACACTGATGACCAACACAGGACAGAGCGTTGGATCCATCAGCATCCCTGGACAAGCAATCCCGGCTCACACCTCACACTCACTCAGTGGAACAGGCAAAATTCTCCTCAAAGTCTTAGACGCTGCAAGCCTCACCATGAATCTCACCGGCATCGTGACCGTGAAAATCGCAGGGGTAGAAAAAACAATGACCCTGACATTAGCATCTTCCCTTACCATCCCCCAGATAGATGACCTCCTCTCCACCCTTCCAACAGAAGGATCACTGACTGGGAAATACACTCCAACACTTAGAGGAGTCCAAGACCACATCATCTGCACCATTGTCAACCCACACAATCTGAGTTTTATAGCCAGAAATATCACGGTATTCATCTATCGAGTTGATAGAGACACCCAACGACTCCTCTGCAATGGAACCATCCCTGATGGCATCATCACACCACAAGCGACGACGAGTCTTGAGGGAGTCATGGTGATCCCGTACCGTCAGCTGTTCCCACGAAGGGGGGAACGACTGCTTGCTGATCGACTCGCAGTCACCCTGCGGGCAAACATCACGATAGACGGACTGAATCAAACACTCTGGCTTGGGGCGACCGTGTACCAGGATTACCCCTTTCATCGTCTCAAAATCTTTTCTTAAACAATCATCAAAGGTTCACTTCTCTTCAGAGGAGTACTGAAACATCTGACAATAGTCCCTCAACGACGACATAATAAAATGACGACAAGCAAACACCTGAGGATGGATGCTGACTGTTCGTGGCTTCACCATCGAAGACACATCAAGGTCCTGAGTCATCGGAAGAGAGAATTGCCGCATGATACGAGTGATGAGGTGTTGCGGTGAGACACACAGTTCTTCGTAAGTGATCGCAACGTAGTCCTCTTTTGGTAAAGACTGAACATGGTTGAGATAGTAGCGTGTGGATTTTTTTGTTAACCAAATGATATAAATCATACCAATCAAAGGTATGTGTAAAAAACAGAACCGATAGAGCAGAAGGAGCAGGGGGTTAGCGAACACATGTCTATACCATGGAGCTAACTGCGCGGTGTACGGGTTTTTCTTTTTCAGAAGAAGTTGAAGCGCAGCAAGGGTTGAGCTGATGGTTTTCAAAGGATGACGATGGATGAATACGAATTTCGCATGCGGAAATCGTTGTTTGAGGTAGAGGAAGTTATGGAGATCATACGGGTTCTTCAGCAGGAGTGGTTTCTGATTCTGCGCGATGTACTGGATTTTTTTGCACAGTTCGATAAAAAGCTCACTGTTGTTGTCTGTGAGGTACATTTGTGTGGTTTTTGTGTTCAGCAGGAATCCGTATTCTTCAGCAAAATCAGCGGTGATACCCAACTGGTCGATCCCTCGGTCTGTCAGTCCTTGGTGGTGAAATGATTCGGTGAGTTGCTGCTGAGCCTCTGCTTCTCGCCCCAGATGAAAATTCGTGAGAAGTTCATGGTAGTTGAGAAGGTGGTACGCTGTCACCGGATTAAACGACTCTGTCGCAGTTAGCATTTTGTATAGAATACTAGTTCCTGAGCGATGCACTCCAAGAATAAAAACAGGGGTAAAGGACACTTGCTCAAGGTTTTGTAGATACTCATCTTCTGGGTTCCAACCCATGAATTCTCCCTACGATAGGAGATATCAAGATGAGGGTAATAAAAGCCATTGTCTTTTTTTTCATAAGTGACTCTAGGATAAACAGAAGCAAAGTATCTAAAAAGAAAGATAAAAATTTGTACAAAACTTACGTTTTGTCGGTGCCAATGTACAACAATGAATCCTTCTATAGGGGGTATAAAAAATGTGGAGGATTGATTTATAGAAGGGGACACCTAGGCGAGCATCGAAATCACGATTTCATACCTCCTGTATTCCCCTGTATATCCCTCGGAGACGGAAGGGTAGATTCTGAAAAGAGATACCTCCTCAGATAAGGAGATATCATATAATTATTGAAAGAAAAATTATTTAAATGTACTACTGTATGGGAATGTGGAGAAAAAAAATTCGGAGGAGGTAAAAAAATGAAAAACAAACCCATTGTGAAACATGCTGGTGTTTTTCTCTTGGCAGCTCTTCTGATGGTTTCCTCAGGAGCTGTCATGGCACACACAAACACTAGTGATGCAGCAACAACATCACAGCAACCCTTCGTCCCATCTTCAACACGAGCACTCATCTGGGACAATGTCATGGGTGTGCATGGGTCGCTCGGTGGTGTTATCGTTGCGGTAGTCCGATCAGATGGCATTGCGTTCCCCGCTGATGATTTCAAACTCACAGCGCCTGCACAGGTTGATAGCATCGCATGGCAAGGAGGTTACTTCCAGTGCCAACTCGCCCAAGGAACCATCGATTATGACTGGGACTGGCGTGTCATCTTCTGGGATGACTATGGAGATGAAAATAAACCTGGAAATCAGATTTACAACTGGACGATTCCGACCGCATCGATCACACGATCGTTTTGGTACAATTTCACTCATCCTACAAACGGGAACACCTACTGGATAGCGAATTATTCAACACAGCTACCTCAGACAGCAAATTTTGCGGCTAATACAAAATACTGGGTGACTATCCAAGCGATTGGAGAGTACCCGCCGCAAGCCTGCTGGTCACGTCATAATATCACCCATGGGGGTATTCTCCTGCATCAAGCCGTCTTCAAAGGAACCCTCTGGGGGTACCCTGACTGGACAGATATCTCTGTGCTCGTCAGTGATCACATCGAACACGACTTGAACTACCAGCTATTCGGGACAGGAGCTGTAGATACCACGCCACCAGAGACGACCTGCACCCTTGATGGAACCATGCAGGGAGGTGTCTACATCAGCGATGTCACGGTCACTTTAAGCGCGACTGATGACCTTTCAGGAGTCGACTACACCATGTACAAGGTCGATAGTGGTACCTATGCTGAATACACCGCACCGTTCATCGTCAGCGAGGATGGCGACCACACTGTGTACTTCTACAGCGTTGACAACGCAGGGAATATTGAAGATGAGAAAACATGTGAGTTCACCATCCAGAAACCATCGAACCTCATCATCACCATCACTGGCGGCCTGGGTGTCTCTGCAACCATCAAGAACAACGGCACCGAGGATCTCACGGGTGTCGCCTGGAGTATCGACCTAGAAGGGGGACTTATCATCATTGGAAAGACAAAATCCGGCACCGTGGACATCCCTACTGGTGAAGAAGCAACGGTCAAGAGCTTTGTCCTTGGTCTTGGGAAACCAACGATCACCGTCACAGCTGATGATGCCACCGCGACAGCGACAGGAACCGTGTTCCTCATCTTTGTGTTCGGAGTCTCCTAGACTCCCCCTCTTCTTCTTTTTATTAAAAAAGTATTATTTGTTCTTCAGCTTGACAACAAGTGCCTCGAGAGCTTTTGCACGATGGGAATACTGGTTTTTCTCATCAACCGTCATTTCCCCAAACGTGCGTTTCTCAAATTCTGGACAAAAAATCGGATCATACCCAAATCCATTGGTACCTCGCAGAGTAGATGTAATAACGCCTGTGCACTCACCAGCGACAAGAAAGGGTTTTTTCTTTGGTTCACTGTAGGCATACACCGATCGAAACACTGCGGTCCTCTCCGTGACATCATCAAGTAACCGTAACACTCCAGGTAATCCTATCGTGAAAAACACGTACTTCGAATACACCCCGGGAAATCCATGGAGTGCATCGATGAACAACCCTGCGTCCTCTACCATGCAGGGGTGTTGAAATCGTTCTCGGACATGGTCAATTCCATGCCGTGCAACTTCTTCCAGGGTGTCGGCTTGCACCTCAGGATAGCCTAGATCCTTTTGTACAACTGTAAAACCAAGTGGTCGTAACTTCTCAGAAGCTTCGAGTACTTTTCCCTTGTTTCCTGTGATAAAATACACTGTTTTCATCTGACCATCTGCAGGATATACGACAAGGTATATAGAGATGTTGTTGTCTCCAAGGTATCTTTGTATAAATCGCTTGGTTATACGCATTAGAGGGGAGGTGGACTCATGTGTGATGGAATAAGAAACAAGTCAGGAACTACTGAACTACTATTGGTGAAAAATACATGACAAGCGTTTGCCGGCTTTTGCCGTGTTGCATAGTTTTGAGCGGATTATCTAAGAATAATCTGATGAAGAGTGGATTGGTGAAAGACAAGGGCTTTGCAAGGATGAATATTTTTTATTGTAACATTCGTTATAATAAAATTTTATTGAAAACATTTAAATCAAATGACACCATTCTTTTTTTAAAACCAAATTATTGACAAGGGAGGAATATCCTTATGACGAGAGGAAGAACGAAAATAGGTATAATTATAGGAATAGCTATGCTGGTCGTTACAGCCACGGTGGCGTCTGGTTGTAATACAACTCTGTCAACAAATCCCCACGCTCAGAATCGCGGGTGGTTATACGTCGGAGGAACGGGGTTTGGTAACTACTCCACCATTCAAGAGGCCATCGATGCATCTTCGAATGGTGATACGATATTTGTCTACAACAAGACGTACAATGAGAACGTTGACACGAAATTAAAAAAGATCACGCTCATGGGTGAAAATAAGGAGACTACTGTCATACAAGGAGTCACGGTTGATCCTGTCGTGAAAATCGGGACAAGCGACGTCACATTAACAGGATTTACCCTGATAGGCGGGGTAAACGTTGTTGTTGTACAAGTGGCTTCGTTAGCGCAAAACGTTCAGATAGCAAATAACATCATCGAAGATGGTGCCTACGGAATCTCACTAGGTCTAACGTCTAGTAACAATTACATCCAGAATAATGTCATCATGAACTGTGAGTACATTGGCCTTCAGCTTGAGACATCAAGCTATAATCTTATCCAGTACAATACTATTGACAGCAACTCTGGACAGGGCATCTCCCTCTCCCTGAGCAGTAACCATAATTCCCTCAAGAATAATTCTATCATCAATAACGGAAAAGAAGGAATCCTCATCAATGGAGTGGGAAGTACTGAGAACACGATTAAAGGAAACAACATCTCGGGCAATGAAGTCAATATTCGTTTCTCCGGTGCTGGGTCAAACACTATCACAAACAATATCATCCAAGGGAGCCTACGGGAGGGAGTGTTACTTGCGACGAGCAAGGAAAATACAATTACGATGAACAATTTCATTGACAACTCGCGTCAAGCAACATTCAAGCTATCATCACGGAATACCTGGGATGAAAACTATTGGAGCAACTGGATCGGGTTTAAACTAACAAAGCCATTGTTCCAGAAACTCCCTAAAGTAATCCTAGGTTTCTTGGGTATCGCGTTCGATAGGCATCCTGCACAAGAACCCTACAACATCACGGTGATGATCTAAGATTACCTCTCTTTTTCTTTTTTTTTTTTTCACCGATACCGTCCACGTCGTACGATATCCTCAATTTTTAGCTTAACAAGCGATGCGTCGCCATCATAGCGTTCGCTGTACCCAGAAAACACATCCTGGAAACAGGAGGAGTATTTCGAGTGCGTCGATTCAAATGCTTCCATGAGCACGTGCAAATCGACACCTTTCGCCTCGAGTTCACTGTTCTTACACCCTAAACCAAAATCGATGAAATAAATGCGGTCCTGCAGGAGAATCATGTTTGAGGTGGTGATATCCCCATGAATGATATCATGGTTATGTAAACGAGCAATGTTCCTCCCGATGTTTCTACAGATTTCTTTTCGCGTCTGGTGCTCCATGGTGTTTAAAATATCTTTGATACGTTGTCCAGCGACGTACTCCATAGTAATGATACCGCCAGCTAAATCAACATCGTAGATAATCGGTACTGAGACGCCATAGGACCGGGCTTCTGTCATGAGTTTTGCTTCCTCTTTCGTCCGTGAGGCAATCAACCAGGAATCAAGCTCCTTGATGCGATAGCGTTTCACCACCCGTTGTTTCTGCACCACGGTCCGCCCCATGTACGTCGCGAGGTGAATCTCTGCTTCCGCGCCTCGGTAGAGAATATTCTTAGTCACGCCAGGTCACCTCCACCATGTCCGTGCGGAAGCGCTGGTTAATCACGCTTTCGTCAAGACTCATGCGCACGCCACTCGCGTACATGACAAGGCCCAACCAAGCAATCATAGCACCGTTATCCACACATAACTCCTTCCGCGGAACAAAAAAAGAGGCCCCACGGGCTGTCGCCATTGTCTCAACCATGATGCGGAGACGTTGGTTTGATGCAACCCCGCCCCCCAGTAAGACTTCCTGTTTCTCAGTATGAGCCATCGCACGCTCTGTGACTTCTGTTAACATCGCAAACGAGGTTTCCTGAAGAGAGTAACACACATCTTCAACAGGATGCCCCTTTCTGACGTACTCCTCCGCAGAGGTGAGCAGCCCAGAGAATGCGATATCCATACCTTTGATAGAATACGGCAAGGGGAGGTACAGTGTTCCTCGCTCCGAAAGCTGTTCAATGCGTGGCCCACATGGGAACTCAAGTCCAAGGGTGCGTCCAAACTTATCAAGGCAATTCCCAATGCCGACATCGAGTGTCTCACCGAAGACCCGGTACTTCCCCTCAGCAAACGCAATTACTTGGGTGTTGGCACCAGAGACGTACAGCAACACCGGGTCTGTGCATTCGTGTATAGTGCCTCGCCCGATCTCCAGATGAGCTACACAGTGATTCACTCCAATGAGGGGTTTTTCTAAACTTAATGATAGAGCTCGTGCTGCGGTTGCCACCGTGCGAAGACAAGGGCCAAGCCCAGGACCCTGAGAGAAAGACACGAGATCGACAGCTGAGATGTTCACTGCGGCCTGCTGCACAGAGTCTCGAATGAGTGCTGCGATATGCAACCCATGGTGGTTCGCTGCTTCCCGTGGATGAATCCCGCCTTTTTCAGGCTTATAGGTTTTGATGAGATTCGACAGCACCTTGCACTTGCCTTTGACGTCTTTGACAACACCGACACCAATGGAATGTGCTGTGCCCTCTATTCCAAGACATATCATTATACTGACGGTAATTAGAAGCACATAAAATACATTGTGTTCCTCTCACAGAGGACGTTTATTTTTCCACAATGACTTCTTCATAAAGATAGATATACCCATATTTCACTAGCAATAGAATAATGAGAGCAACACTAATCACTATCCCCAGAGCTATGATGAGTAAAATCATGGGAACTACAGAAACAACGATTTTTTGCATCATTACCTGAGGGATAGAGATGATAACTCCAGAGGGAGGGATGTACAGGTAGTCAGCCCATCCATCCGCATCATCATCCACCAAAAAATCTCCTTGGCCGTTGTGAACAAGCGCTGTTGCCCTGCCACTTGTTGTGTTGTAGAATCTCGCATTGTATTCTGAGGAGAATTCTATACGATGGCGAACGCTATTCACCTCAACAAAGGTGATGAGACCAGTGTCTTGTGTTTGACTTGTTATCGTCACCTCCACTGGCTCTGACCAGAGAGATTCCAGTCCGTATTGATTCTGCGATTGTACTTTCACAGCATACACTCCCGCAGACTCCCAAGTACAGGATGCACTCAGCAGGGAACCTGAAGGAATGAACGTTGTCCACCCTGTTTCATGATTATTATCTCCCCAGTCGAATCGATAGCTGAGAAATGAGTCCTGGGGATCTGTTGTAGAAACGGAAAAAACGTAGGAGTACCCAGCAAACCCGTTGAGAATTCCTGTCATCAACCGTGGTTGTTCAGGGTAGGCATCAGTCGTTATCACATAAATACTAACAGACAATGGTGATGACCAGATGCCATCAGGGTAGTATTCATTTTTAAATTGCACACGGACGTCATACGTTCCATGGTGGGTCCAGAGATGGCTCTGAGCGATCATGGTCTCCCCTTCTGTGAGCTGAAGCCAATCCGTAGAGGTGCCATCTCCCCAGTCAAACATCCACAACGATTCCTGATTCACCGTGATGATGCTGTAGGTGTACGAGATATTGACGTATCCCTCAGAGGGACCTGATGGTGGCGTTGGATGATAATTGATACCCTTTGATTGCCCCGTGTCCGAGGCTGCAAGCACACAACAAAGAATGAGAAACAACAGGAGGACTTTACCGAGAAGAACAGAGAAATTCTGATATAGCGTACTCCTTCGTGCTTTCCACTGTTGCATGTCTCTTTGCATCCCATCACGATTGGTTAGCGTTGCATCCCGCAACCGACAAAAAATCACGTTCTTGGTATTTATACTTTATTAAAAAAAACACTAGGGGGTCTTAGATCCGGATGCCGATCTCCACGGTCATCTCGTCAATCGTCCATGTTTTGACAAGAGAACCCGTGGGTTTCTTGTGGAACGCCAGTGCTTGTGATCGTGTTTCTTCCCTGATGTGGTCCAGCCAGCCTCGGAGAGCGTTCTGTTCTTCTTCGGAGAGGTGTAGCTCAGTGGTAATTTTATCTTCGACGTGAAGGTTCAACTCCTTGCGCATGGACTGGATGCGACGAATGAGTTCCCGTGCTAAGCCTTCAGCTTCAAGGTCTGGTGTCATCGAGGTATCGAGGAACAGGATGATGTCTGAAACAGTGGCTTTCGCGAAGTGTTCTTTCTCATGCTCAACAACGGTAAAATCATCAAGTGTTAAACGAATCTCCTCAGTTCCTATCGAGAGTGGAAGATGCTTTTTTTTGGTCAGTGTGGTATAGATGTGGTGGGCATCCATTGTTGCTAAGGCTTGGGTGATGCTTTTTGCTTTGTCTTTGTACTTCGGGCCAATGTGAGCGTAGTTTGGTTTTACTGTCTTTGTCATGAATGCTGAAGTACTACGAGCGTAGTGAATGGTTTTCACATTGAGTTCTTCCTGGATGAGCTCCTGAAGTGGTGTGATGAGGTGTTCCACCTCTTCTGTACACACGATTGATGCGGAATGTAGTGGCAGGCGGCCTTTGATGTTGACCTTTGATCGTAGCGCACGGCCTGCTTCGACGAGCTGTCGTATCGTGTTCATCCCGTGTTCGAGGTCCTCGTGCAGTGCAGCAGGATCAACGGTGACGCAGTCACAGAGGTGCACGCTTTCCGGCATCGTTGATGTCTTGATGTTTTGGTAGATTTCTTCGGTGATGAAGGGGATGAACGGCGCAAGCAGTGTTGACAAGCCAAGGAAGACGTCGTACATAGTGGAGTACCCTGAGAGTTTATCAGGGGTTTTTTCTTCTACCCAGAGGCGTTTCCGTGAGCGTCTGAGGTACCAGTTGCTGAAATCATCGATGACAAAGGTTTCAATGGCTCGTGCTGCTTTGTGAATCTCAAAGTCCTTCATGTACGATGTGACGTCCTGTGTCAGTCGGGTGAACCTGCTCCAGATCCACTGGTCAAGGAGCCCTCGTTTCCTCAGAGAGGTGTAGTCCTGTTCCATATCGTAGTGATCGAGGACCGCATAGGTGGTGAAAAAATTGTATGAATTCCAGAGCGTCAGGATGAATTTGCCGAGGGTCTCTTTGACTGCTTCCTCGTAGAACCGGGTGGACATCCACGGGGCGTTTGCTGAGATGAGGTACCAGCGGAGCGCATCAGCGCCTTCATGGTCTAAGATGAGGCTTGGGTCAACATAGTTCTTTTTACTCTTACTCATCTTCTGGTTGTCTTTATCTAATACTAAGCCAAGGGTGAGTACCGTTCGATAAGGGTTGGTGTCAAACAAGAATGTGGAGATCGCAAGTAAAGAGTAGAACCATCCTCGTGTCTGATCCAAGGCTTCCGAGATAAAATTGACCGGGAAGTTCTGCTCAAAGAGAGTGGTGTTCTCAAACGGGTAGTGCCATTGAGCAAAGAACGCTGAGCCTGAGTCGTACCAACAGTCAATGACTTCTTTTTCCCGCATCATACGGGCATGACACTTCGGGCAGGTAACTTTGAGTTCATCGACAAAGGGTTTATGCAGGTCGTACTGCTGTGGGAATGAGTCGCTAATCTCGCGGAGCTCCTGGACGCTTCCCACGCAGATGGTGTGATGACATTGTGGGTTTGTACACGTCCAAATAGGGAGGGGCGTCCCCCAGTAACGGTCTCGAGAGAGCGCCCAGTCTTTGACCTCACGGATGAAGTCACCAAAGCGTCCCTGTTGCAGGTGCTGTGGGTACCAGGCGATCTGGTCGTTGTTCTTCACCAGTGAGGTTTTCACCTTGGACATGGCGATGAACCAGGATTCCATCGCGTAGTACAACAATGGTGAATCACATCGCCAGCAGAACGGGTACTCATGCGTGTATTTCTTTGTACCAGCAAGCAACCCTCGTTCCTCGAGGTATTGGATGATGCTGGGGTCTGCGTCCTTCACAAACTGACCTTTCCAGAGAGTGACTTCTTCGGGGAATGTTCCATCGAGTTTGACGAGTTGAACCACGGGGAGATCATAGGCGTTACCAACTTTATAGTCGTCTTCCCCGAATGCTGGCGCGATGTGGACAATGCCAGTGCCGTCCTCCATGGTGACGAAGTCAGCTAAGACGACGTACCATGCTTTTTTCGTCGGCGTCGCATACGGGAAGAGTGGCTCGTACTCCACATGCTCAAGGTCTTTTCCCGGGAATCGATCCAACAGGTCGTACTCCTGGCTTTTCAAGAGCACTGCTGCACGCTCCTCCGCAAGTATCAGAATGTCTCCATTGGAACGGATTTTGACATACGGTTCGTCTGGATGAACTGCAAGGGCGACATTGGAAATCAACGTCCAGGGTGTTGTCGTCCATGCTAGGAAGTACTCGTCTTTGTTCTTGAGTTTGAATTTCACAAAAATAGAGGGGTCTTCGACGGTTTTGTACCCCTGGGAAATCTCATGAGACGACAGAGCAGTGCCACAGCGGGGGCAGTAGGGGACGACCTTGTACCCATGGTACAGGAGTTTCTTGTTCCAGGCTTGTTGCAGGGACCACCAGACGGATTCGATGTACTCATTCTTCAGGGTGATGTACGGGTGCTCCATGTCAAGCCAGAACCCAATACGATGCGTCAGCTCCTTCCAAGCAGTCTCATATCGAAACACGCTTTTTTTGCACTCTTCGTTGAATTTCGCAACCCCGAACCTCTCTATGGCTTGCTTGTCTTCCAACCCAAGTTTTTTTTCCACTTCAATTTCCACAGGGAGTCCATGGGTGTCCCAGCCGCCTTTCCGCAGAATGTAGTGACCTCGCATTGTTTCGTAGCGGAGCACTAGGTCTTTCATCACTCTCGTGAGGACATGCCCAGGATGCGGTAGGCCGTTTGCTGTAGGTGGTCCTTCTAAGAAAACGTAGGGTGTGCGTCCCTTTCGTTGGTCAATGGATTTTTCAAAAATACGGTGCTGTCTCCAGTACTTCTGAATGTTGGCTTCCACGTCTTTTGGAATGTATTTTTGTGGCGGGGTTTTCATCATGGAGGTGTCACCGAGGTAGGATCCTGCTGATGGTACAGGCCAGGTAATAACACACCTTCGTTAAAACCGTTTCCCTTCCCCCTGTCAGGCTAATAGTTCTTAGGTGAGTCTGATTTCATGATCTCCCGGAGCAGAGACGTCGCGTAGCATCCTTTTGACAGTTCAAAGGTTAACGTGAGTTTTTGACGGTCTTCAAACAAATCATCCGGGTGTAAGGTCCACTCAAGGGAAGGGAGGAGTGCGAGTAACCCTCGTCGTGAACCTGAGGAGGAAAGAAAAGGAATCTCAGGGATAATGAAATCACGAGGGTCAAGGTGTTCGTCGTTGATGATCTGCTGCTCTATCTCACCCATCTCTCCACCAGCAAATAGAGCGTCAGCGCCAATCAAGGCTCCAGTGACAAGTGCCTTCTTTTTTGACAGTTGAATGTTCACTTTCGCGAGATTTGCAGCAGAGACAGGGATGTACTCTTCCGTGGTGCTCTTCTTTCGAAAAGGTAAGATGAGATCACCAGGGACTGTCTCATGAATCGGCAGGTGTCGTCGGAGGCGCTCACTGAGCATTTTGTTGAACAGGTAGGATTGGTAGGCATTCACAAACATGAGGAGGAGATTCTTCGGCAGTTGCTGCAGGGCTCCGACAAAATCAGAGGAATCCTTGATCAGTGCGTTTAACATGGCTTTTTCAAAATGCAGGACATCCGGGTAGGTGTGAAACGCGTGTTGGTAATCCCGTGTCTTCTCCAGCTCTGCTCGCAGGCCATAGACCTCCTCGCTTTCCCCTGGGAGCGGGTGTGCAACGTAGGTCATCACGGCGCGTTCGTACTCACCTTGAACAATGTACTTTCCAACAAGATGCGTGATGGGTCGTATGATACCAAAACGCTGTACACCAAAGAAATTCGGAAACCCTGCTACAGCGTTAAAAGGAGCGAGAAGTTGCTTCACCTGTCGGGGGGTAACCATTGGCTCAATATTCCGTACGGTAATCAGAAAACGATTTCCTTGTAGGTCCCCAAGTCGTACGGGGATATCTGAAGAGTAGATGTTCTGAACCACAACATCCTCAAGTGTTATCGATGCAACTTTTTCTGGTGGTATGCTGTCAAAAGACATGAGTTGTGTACTGATGGATCGCTTGTCTTTTGTCCCTGCAAAGCTGATGCGATGTTGAGAGACGTGCAGGAGATGTGCGAGGGATCGCACGAGAGTGTGGGTCTCCCAGTTGCGTGATGTCACCTCAGCAATGGTGAATCGTCCAGCCTCTGCTTTTGTAGGATACTGAAAAATCTCTGTGACCTGGAAGTCATCGATGCGAACGCGGAGTTTTCCTCCGATACCAGGCTCAGAGGTAGAAAAGGAGTCGATGCCAATGGACTGTTCAAACTCAGGGGTTGTCATCAAAAAAGGACTCTGTGCTTAACTAAAATTCTTGCCGAATTGTTTGATTTCATCTTCAAGAGCTTTTACGACTTTTTTCAAGATGTCTTCAGGCGAACCTTTTTTCACACGGATGAACAAGCGTTTTGCTGGTGCAAAGGGACTGTCAGCCATGCAGGCAGCGTACTCGACATCCTCATGTTGCAGTAACATATGGGTGATGGGATGAAGGATGGTTTCATCTTCCCCGGTGATTTCAAGTTCCAGTTCAGTTTTTGTTTTTCTGATGGTTTTTAACTCCATAGTCACACAAATCCTTCTGTTCTTTCGGTCTTACAACTTATCGATGTCAAGAGCACCGTAGTCATCTGCGATGCGTCGGTGTTCTTTGTGGCCACAGTTCTCACATTCTAACCCCTGGCTCTTCTTAATCAAGGGATGCCTGCATTTTGTGCAGAGTGCCTTGATGGCTCCAAGGTTCCGGTCTTTTGTTTGCAGCTGTATGCTTGGTGTTACCTGGATGACTTTGGCTCGGATGAAATCTTCGTTTTTATACTCTGTTGATGCGTCTTTGATGTACCCCGGGGCGATCTCTTTGACATGAATCGTGGCATCAGTGTCCCCCGAGACAGAGCGACGTTTGCCGACCACATGGACTACTTCAACAATAATCATGGTTGATCGTGTTGAATTGACTCTTCCGATGACGAGGTCTCCTTTCTTCAGCATCACCGGGACGCTTGTGGCCGGTTTGACTTCTGCGGTGCGATGCTTCTCGTTGACGACATAGGTGCCGATGCGTGCTGCCTTGATGATGCCGTTCTCTTCGAAGGTGCCGTCCCCAGGGAGTAATTCTTCTGAGGTGGAGAGTTGGTCGCCAGGCATGACGAGTTTCTGTTTCATGGTTTCTCACAAATCCAATTAGGCAAGTCTATGCATGTTTTAAAGGTTATGGTTTGACGGGTTTCCTTCATGGTTGTTCTTCTTGGAGAGAAACCAGATTCTCTGCGTAATTCCTTTTTTTATGTGGTATTTTCTCTACGAAGGGAGAACTCTCAGGGTAATGCTTATAAATATCCTGCTTATTTCGATGTGCCTAACAAGATTTAAAAAAAAAAAAAGCTTCCTCTTAGGTGAGTACTATGTCACGTAAACCAGCGAGAATGATCCGGGCCATCAGAGGCCAGGCGACAACAAGACGAGAATATATGGGTGGAGTCCCCGCATCTCGTCTGACCCAGTTTGTTATCGGGAATAAGACTGCAAAGTTCCCCGTTCAACTCTCTTTAGTCACCAATGAGAAATGCCAGATGCGGCATAACGCATTGGAATCTGCACGTATCTCAGCGAATAAAGCCCTCGAGAAGTACATTGGATCTGCGAACTATCGTTTGCATATCAGAGTGTATCCTCATATTGTGATTCGTGAGAATAAGCAAGCGACTGGCGCAGGGGCTGACCGGGTATCCCAGGGGATGCGACGTGCCTACGGAAAACCCGTGGGAACAGCGGCGCGGGTGAAAGTGGGTCAAATTCTCATGACGCTCGATACGACGGAGCAGTTCTACAAACCTGCGAAAGAAGCGTTGCGGAAAGCAGGGATGAAACTGACATCGCCCTGTACGATTCATATTGTAAAAGGCGCTAAGCTGATTCATTAATCCGTCTTGTGGACTAGATATATTTTATAAAAAAGGGAAGGACGATTAGAAATAAAATTAAAAGAGAAACGAAGAGAGAGACGTTTTTGACGATTTTTTCTTTTGTGTCTTCTTTTATTCCTTTTTTCAAACGAAGAATGGCTGCTCGTACGCCATCATTGAACAGGAACCCGCCGTCGAGTGGCACCATGGGGAGGACATTGAAGAGGGAGACAGCAAGGTTGAGCCAAAATATCCAATACACGGCATTGATAATGATCCAAAATAGAGAAGCAGGAAGAACCTCGAGTGGGCCTGTAATCTGGTAGGAATCGGTGAACGGAGCTATAATCGGGTTGTAGCCTGCAAAGTAGCCCATGAGCGGAAGGCTGTAGAACGTGAGGAGGCCTTGGGGAAAATTCGTAAATGGGTTCTTGAGGATTGCTAAATAGTCGTTGTAGACAGAGTCACGGAGTAACGACTGAACACCAAGGTACCCTTTTCCCTTATAGGATTCGTTATTCACGTAGATAGTTGGACGCTGTGCATATTCACTGTATTTATCATCGAGTCTGACAGTAGTTGTGTAAGGTGTTCCTCGTTTCATAAAGCTGATGGTCACGGTCTGATTTGCGTAGGTGTTATTCCAGGCAATAAAATAGTCATCCCCATTCGATATCTCAGTATCATTCAGATGTGTAATTATAACTCCTGTTTGCAGTCCGATGTCTTCTGCAGGAGACCCTGCATCGATAGTAAATACGATTGCTCCTTCGTGTACGGGCTGGACTGCTGGCATCAACACCGCAGAGAACACAAGGAGACTGAGGAGAACGACAACGAAATTCGCAGTAGGGCCCGCAGCATATATCCGCATGCGTGTGAGGATTCTGGCTTTTTTGACTTCCTCTTCATCTGGTTCACAGAATGCACCAATGGGGACAATGAGGTATAAGATACCTAATGATTTTACCTTTAACCTGTCCACTAAGGTGAGTATTCCATGGGAGAACTCATGGACAATGATAGCGATGATGAGACCAAGGAGAATGAACCCGAGATACTCAAGGGGTAAAATGGGGTTGATGCCCGGGAGCACCAGAGCGACTTCAGGGCCGGGCAGCGCGCTTCGTTGCTCAGCAGTAAACCCAAAAATCAACCAGGCAGTCATGACCATCAATGCCGTCATCAGCACCATAGTTACGTAGCAGAAGACTATGCCTGTGTTTCCGTACAGTCTCCAGAACCGCTGATGTGCTGCCCGATTCTGTAAAAATTGGATCCCTTTTTTCGTCCGCCACATCAGCGCAGGACCGTAGAAGGAGATGTTGTATTTTTTAAGCACTCCTCTCTTGTGGAGCAGAACCACACATCCAGCGTAGAGCAGCAGAATCGTGATGAAAATCAAGAGGCTTTCAATGAGAGTCATAGCTACCAGCGCAGAATGCGTACCTGTTTATTAAAGTACTGGGAAAAAACTTTTTTTTATTTTGCTTGATCGGTCAGCAGCTTCTTTGTTTGCTGTTCAATGTCGACTTCATACTGTTCAGTCATGTACTGTTCCTTGATGTAGTGGTAGCTGACTGCTCCGATGAAGACAATGATGATGCCAGCGGTGATGTACCCCCAGAAAGACAGGGTGTAGAATTTTTCTATTAAGAACCCATTGGTTTTGTAGTAGTCCCAGATGACATCAGAGAAGGTGTCAAAGAGAATGGATCCAATAAAACCAAACGCAAATAAGGAAAACGGAACAACCCAGTAGGACCACAGCACCTTTTTTTCTCGGATGTACACATCAGAAACCCGGCCAAACGCGGTGAGCAACCCTGCGGCAACAACACCCCAGGTGATCTCAGCCAGGAACTTGAGAATCATCACCACAAGAGGATAGTCTTTGTTAAAGGTGTTGTTATAAGCGTAGAACACGCTGACAGCAATAATCACCAGTGAAAGGATAAAGGTGTAGAACGAGGGCCGTCCCATGAGTAGCCCCGCACGAAATTCATGCCACACCACTGCGAGTTTTTTTTCTGAGTTAAACGTCCGAATTAGCAAATAAATACCAAGGGTAAACAGGATTGCACCAAATCCACTGCCTGCCATCCCAAAAATCGCAAACACAGCCCAGACCAGTAAAATCAAGGCGATAGGCAAAAAGAACTGTTTTTTTACTTTATCCTCGTCAAGTAGTTTAATGATGCGATAGTAACTATCCTCAAGTTGTTTACTCTGTTTGACATTCACGCGTTGGATCGCAACAATTTTCAATCGAGACTGAATAATCGGAAGGATGTACTCATCCTCAGCACCATCACTGATTACTATCGCCTCAGAGGCATTGGTTACTGTGATGACTGTATCAAGCTGTTCAGAGAGTTTTTGGTCTGATTTCACACCGACGTTGATATCCCCGCACAACGTGGCTATCTCAACGTCTTTTCCGTCTCTTCTTAAAGAATAATAAAGAGTAAGAGCAAAAAAAATCGCGTTTAAATCAGAATCTTCAGCATCAACCAACCCAAGTTTGTTGGCAGCATCTAAATTCAACTGCACCCCTATAATCGGACTGTTGACCTGAGCCTTTCTCCCAAAATCATCGTCACGATCAATGTTCAGGATAAGGGTCTTAGCCATCGTATTCAAAAACAATAACAACTCATGTTTATAAAACTTTATTATACATTCTTTTGATTATTGTGATGTTCACCAAAATCAAATATACCTCCAGTGCATTTCCCCTCCTTGTATGCCCTTGGTAAGCTTCAACTACAACGATTTCATCTCGTTACTTGGCTTTCAGATTTCAAAAGACACGCTTATAGAGAAATTGCCGATGATTGGTGGGGACTTCAGCCATGTCTCTGGCGATGACATCAACATCGAGTTCTTCCCGAACAGACCGGACTTAACATCTGTCGAGGGCATCGCACGAGCGTCCCGGGCTTTTTTTGAATTTCAGACAGGACTCCAATCTTATACAATTGATGCCTCAGAGATCTCCTTAACAGTGGATCCCTCTGTAAAAAAAGTCAGACCCTACGTCACCACCGCATACGTCAAGAATGTCACCATGAGTCACGAGTTGATTATCTCGCTGATGGGGTTGCAAGAGAAACTTCATATTGGATTAGGGAGAAACAGGAAAAAAGTAGCGATTGGCGTGCACAACGCTGCTGCAGTGACGCCACCATTTACGTACAAAGCAGTTGACCCTGATGCCGTCTCCTTTATACCCCTTGGAAAAGACGAGCCGATGACCCTACGGGAGATTCTGAAACACCATGAGAAAGGTGTTGACTATGCACATCTGCTCAGCGGATACAAACACTATCCGTTGATCCTTGACGCGCAGAACAATGTTCTCTCATTTCCTCCTATTATCAACGGTAGTCTCACGGAGGTCACCCCGCATACAAAAGAAATCTTCATCGATGTCACAGGAACCGAGAGAAAAGCCATTAACTATGCATTGAACATTGTGACTACAGCCCTAGCGGAACGCGGAGGAACAATCTATTCAACCAGAGTGCATGATGAAGGAAAAACACTGAAATCACCAGATGTAACACCCAGCCAACACAAGGTCTCTGTCGATGCAGTCAATACACTCCTAGGAACTACATTCCAAGCGAAAGAGATTATCCACTGTTTGAAAAAAATGGGGCATAACGCCTCTGAGGCTGGAACAGGAATCATCGCGGTTGAGACCGCAGCCTGGCGGTCAGATATCCTCCATACTGTCGACTTAATCGAGGATGTCGCTGTAGGATATGGATACGATGTGTTTCCACAGGATTTTCCGAAAGCATTGACCTTTGGAGGAACGTTGAAGAACCAGCCGCTTCTCGAAGGACTTCGCAGTATCATGATTGGCCTTGGTTTTAACGAAGTCACAACGTTTGTGCTCTCCAATGAAAAAGATGAATTTGAGCGCATGGGTCTTAAAAAAACAGCAATAGTCGAGATAGAAAACCCTATTGGCGAGGAGTACAATCGGTTACGGGTAAGTCTGCTCCCCTCACTCCTGAAGTTGCTCAGAGAAAATAAGCATCATCCGTTGCCACAGCAGATTTTTGAGGTTGGCGCGATTGTTGATCAGAACGCGAAAAACCAGACGTGTATCGCGGCAGTGAAAATCGATGCGAAAGCACATTTCACGGAATGCAAAGCACTCGTTGAGACCCTGCTGCGGGAATGCGGATGTAAGCCTATCATCAAGGAAACCATGCATCCTGGGTTCATTGAAGGCCGATGCGCAATGGTAGTAGGCCAAGAGACACAGATTGGTATCTTTGGGGAGCTTCATCCGAAAACCATCCAGGCGTTTTCCCTGGAACAGCCCATTATCGCCTTTGAACTTCATATCGAGGTACTCCACTAACGAAACCATTTGTGTGGGGGGATTATGCAGACCGCAGCAAGTCGTATGAGTAATGAAACGACCTGGGATTTGATTGCAGAGAGTTTTGATGCCACACGGAAGAAACCCTGGCCGCAGTGCCTTTCATTCATCCATTCACTCAAGAAAAACAGTACTGTCGTAGACATCGGCTGCGGGAACGGACGACATCTCCTCGCGTGTGCCACTCACTGCGCACAGGCCATAGGAGTAGATATTTCAAGGAAACTCTTGACCCTTGTTCAAAAAAAAATCAGTGAACAGCACATACACAATGTGATGCTGCTGCACGCGAACGCGATTCAACTGCCGCTTGCAGATAACAGCGTCGATGCTGTTTTATGCATCGCATCGTTACACAACATCAGAGGAAGACACCATCGTCGTCTGGTGCTACAGGAAATCGCTCGGGTGCTACAACCAGATGGCTCTGCATTAATCACGGTCTGGTCCCGCTGGCAGAAGAAGTATTGGAAGCAAGTGACGAAAAACTATTTGCGTGGTGCACCAGAATTTGGTGATATAGATATTTATTGGCGTCAACATCGTCTCAACGTCCCTCGATTTTACCATTTATACAGCAAGCGAGAATTCATAAAAGAGGTAGCAGCGACAGGGCTGTCTCTAGTCTCCCTACACCGAGTCCACTTGCAAGCAACACGTTTCTCTGATAATTACTTCGCCGTAGTACAAAAAAGATAAGTTATTAAACGCATGTGAATTTCGTAAACGAACCAAGGAGAAGGAAACACGTGGATATCATTGCAACTGATGCGCTGACAAAAACATTTGATGGTTTCACGGCGGTGGACCATATTTCTTTTTCTGTTCAAAAAGGAGAAATTTTTGGGTTCCTTGGCCCAAATGGTGCTGGGAAAACAACCACAATTAAAATGCTTACCACCTTGTTGACGCCAACCAGTGGATCTGCTACCATCGCAGCATATAATATTAAAACCCAACGGGCGAATGTACGCGAAAACATTGGAGTGGTATTCCAAGAACCTGCGTTGGAAACTGAGCTGACCGGTCGGGAGAACCTTGATTTTCATGCACGTATGTACGGGTTGTCAAAAGACCAGCGATTACAACGGATAGAACAAGTCTTAACTCTTGTTGATCTCATGGATAAAAAGGATGTCTGTGTGAAATTCTACTCAGGGGGGATGAAACGACGACTGGAGATTGCACGTGGGCTGATGCATTCCCCAACTGTACTATTCCTTGATGAGCCAACGTTGGGTCTTGATGCGCAGACCAGACGCGCAATCTGGGAGTACATTAAGCATTTAAACAGAGAGGAACACACCACGATTTTTCTGACGACGCATTACATGGATGAAGCAGATTATCTCTGCGATCGCATTGGCATTATTGACCATGGGAAGATTCTTGTGATAGATACTGTCGATACGTTGAAAAAAACAGTAGGAAACGACGTCATCACCCTCACCTGTTCAGACGTACAGAGATTTCAGCAGCGATTAGCAGCTGAACCTTGGATTACAAATGTCAAGCAGCACACGTCGTCGTTGACGTTTGGAGTAGAGTCCGGGGAAGAAAAAATCCCTGTGATTTTTGATATCGCACGGGCCACGAATGTAACAATTTCATCGGTGAATGTGCGTCGACCAACGTTGGATGATGTGTTTCTGTCGTACACCGGGCGTAGTATGCGGGAGCCAGACGCAGAGAAAACGACTTCTGCAGCAAAGAAGACACGGCGATTGTTTAGATGGGGGAAGAAACAGTGAGCCACAAGGAACTACAAGCGATTTATGTGATGTGGCTGCGGCAGATGAAGCGGTTCGTCCGCGCGAAAAGCCGGGTTGTTTCGACAATTGTGGAACCGCTGTTCTTTCTGTTCATCCTTGGGTTTGGGTTTAACATCGCGACGTTCCCAGGTATGGAAGGCTCATACCTGTATTTTCTTTCCCCAGGTATCATTGCGATGGCAATTCTATTTTCCTCGATGTTTACTGGTGTCTCTGTGCTGTGGGATAGACAGTTTGGGTTTCTTCAAGAAGTGCTGGTTGCTCCTATCAGTCGGCTCTCTATTGTGATTGGTCGGACGCTGGGGGGCGCTACGGTAGCGTTGTTTCAAGGCAGCCTCATCTTGGTTATAGCTCTTGCGTTGGGTCTACCAATCGTTAATGTTGGTAACATTATACTCACTGTGGTAATCATGGTGGAGCTGTCATTCACCGCTGTTGGGTTCGGATTGATTATCGCGTCGAAGATGCAGGATTTCGAAGGGTTCATGTCCATTATGAATCTCATCTTGATGCCACTGCTGTTTTTGTCCTCTGCGTTCTTCCCTATTTCTGAGTCGCTGCCAGTGTGGTTACGTACTCTTTCTTTTGCGAATCCATTGTTCTACATGATTGATGGAATACGAGGAAGTCTGACCGGTATGAATAACGTCCTGGATCCCCTCGTGGACTTAGCTATCATTACTTTCTTATGTGTCACGGTGATGGGGCTAGGGAGTTATCTGTTTAATAAAAGTGAAGCGTAATATGTGAATTTGTGTAGGTTTAATTTTTTTTTTAAAAACATATCCTAAGAAACAAAGAAACAGTAGCATGGTTTTACTGCAGATTATATGTCAATTCTAATGAGAGATACACCTACAATTTCATGCTTTATTCCTGTTATTTTATCCCTGAAAATTAAGCAATTCTCTATTGATAAGTGTTAAATATCAGAACCTCCATAGATTAAAAGGGGAAAGGTATGAATAAAAAAATACTCATTGGATGTATCGGGTCTGTTGTCCTCCTTATTCTGGTATCGTACACATCTGTTGTAGGATTCCAAACAGCAGACTCAGGAGATACATGTATGCAATCCTCGCCACTCTTTGCCACGCAGACCCTTCGTTCCATTAATAAGAAAGCAACTGAAATACAATCATACTATCTTGGAAAAGGAGAACAACTGAACATATTTCCATCACAAACATCTCTCAATGACGATATGGTGACCAAAGCAAGAAAACTCTTTAGTAGGAATCCTGCTCTGTTCAACAGAGTATGTGATAACCTGGGGAAACTACTATATTTTAGAGGATTGTTAAATAAATATAGTATCAGTATAGTGGATGTAAAAAATTATTTGAGGATGATCATAGATGAGCCGTCTCTTTTCACAGAAGAAATGAAGAATATACAGATAGCAGCATCTCCTGATGATACCCCGCAGCCTCTCGGACTGAGCACTTCTAGTCCTTTAGGGTATTTTATTGTTGGGTTAGTCGTCCTTCCTATCATCACTGTTGTTGTCACACTAGTTTCTCTGCTTTTTACACTACGAATTTTTACATGCCTGAATGTCAACGATTGTGCAAACGATATAGCAAAAGGAATTTGGGATCAATTAGTGCAAGAGTTAACACCAGCTTAGATAGTTTAATGTTGAACATCATATGCCTGTTGAGGTTTAAAAAAAGATATTATCTCTTTTTAACTATAGACATATAGTTCTTGTACGTTTTTACCATATTCATTAGCGCACATGCAATTGTAACTGGACCAACGCCGCCAGGGACTGGCGTGAGGAGCACTGCTTTGGATCTGACGGATGCGGCGTCGACATCACCACATACACCATCCTTTGTTTGAATTATGCCGACATCAATGACAATCGCTTGGTCTTTGATATGTTCCTTGGTGATGAGGTTTGGGACACCTGCGCCGGTGATGAGAATATCTGCGTTCTGGGTGTACTGTTTGAGATCCTTTGTAAATACATGGCAGATAGACACGGTTGCATTCCTATTCAACAACAGCGCAGCAAGTGGCTTTCCAACCACGTTGCTGTGGTTCACAATCACAACGTCTTTTCCTTTGACATCGACCTGGAGAGACTCCAGTATTTTAAGGACAGCAAATGGTGTACAGGGAACCAAGTGTTCATCCCCAAGAAGCGTTCTCCCTAGATTTATGGGGTGGAATCCCTCCACGTCTTTCTGAGGGGCAATCGCCTGCATAAGGGTCTCTTGTGAGAGATGCTGTGGCACAGGATATTGCACTAAAATGCCATGCACCGATGCATCAGCATTAAGTGTCCGGATCGTTTTAAGAATCGTTTCTTCTGATACCTTCCCATCGAAATTCATGTGATGTGAGATGATACCAACCTCTGTACACGCAGCATCGCGTAACTTTAAATACAGCTGCGAGGAGGGCTCCTTCCCAACCACCAGGGTCATGACAACGGGGTTCTTATGATACTGTGTTTTTAATGAAAGGAGTTCATCAGTGATCTTTTTTCGTATTGCTTGCGCAATAGTTCTGCCGTTGACCACGGTTGCTGTCATAGGTACCAAAAGACGTTAGTTCATGATGCTTCTTAAGACTTAGGTTTTATCCCAATAGCATAGAACTGCGGAAAGAAGTTCAACTGCACACCATCATCTAGCGACTTCAAAAACTCGAACTCCCATGCATCAATCTCTCTTTGAGACAACCCTGCATCCTGGAGCACCTTAATGTAAAAATCACGGGAGTGTAAATAGTACTGCTTGTCTTCCTCGCAAGACCAGATCCGGTTGTTGCCAATGCCAATAGTGGTGTCCAGTCCTGCATTAACGAAGAACGTCCGGAGTTTCCGTCCGATATGGGGATCTCCTCCTTTCTTTCGTATCGCTTCCCCGGAGAATAACACATCGACCTTGGGGTTTTCCGGCCAGTGGATTTTTCCTCCATAGTCTGGCTCAAGGGAGGCAAGGACCTTACCGTTCGGTCGTACGACCCGGGCCATCTCACAGACCACCGCCTGTGGAGTATCTACCCACATGAGCAGCAGATTACAGGTCACGAGATCAAAGGTGTTATCGTGAAACGGTAACCGCTGTGCATCTGCTGTGCAAATGGACGTGTTGGGATAGGTGCGCATCGTGGTGTGCGCAACTTGCAGTAACTGTGCTGATCCATCCACAGCGATGACCCTGCCTTTGGTGAGACGGGCAATGTCTCGGGTGACAAACCCTGAGCCACAGCCGACATCAAGGATGAGACGCGCATCCTTGACACCAACTTTGAGGTAGAGGGGGAGTCGTTCTTCAGCGGTCTCCAAGGCTTGCAGCTCTAGTTTTTTAATGAAGTTGGTTACTTCATCTGTCGTTCGTTTGTGGTAGCGATCACCAGCTGAGGTCATATTTTCAAAAGCAGATAGGCACCTGGTGGTATTATCTTTTTCTATTTACCAGGGATGAAAAACAAGTGAAGAGGAGAGGGTCTGGGACACAAGAAGAGGTGATTTGCGAAAAGGACGCAGACCCTCCCGCGCCGTGCCATCAGTGAAATCTGGGTTTTTTCTTCTTCTTTCCGTGAAGTTCCTCGTATTTTCCTACGAAGACGTAACCATCGTCGGTCTTGCGGAGTAATCCTTCGCTCATCATGAGTTCAAAGACTTTATCGGAGACTTTGACGTTTTTTCCTCGGTCATTCCTCATTTTGATGTGGTATTCAGGTTCCTCTTCAGCGAGGTAGTTCGGCTCTAATTCATACATGACGTTTATTTTTGGCATGGTTCTTCTCCTTTCACCTTCTATTGCTACTCCTTAGCATGTTACCTTTTAGCAATATTTGTATTTAAAGATATCCAGGCGAAGTGTCAGAATGGAAAAATTTCAGAAGACACTTACAGACTTATCCTCCTGAAGAACAGTGAAATAAAAGGGAATGTTTAAATAAGACTTTACTGTTGTATCATATCGTACAACCAATAAAAATAAGGAAGGTGGAAGATGGAGACAATGATAAATAAATTAGGCAGCTGGCTATTCCTTATCGGAATCTGTGTCGCCCTCATAGTCGGGCTGATTTTCGGCGTAGGAGAAACCTTAAACACGGACATGGCAAATCTAGAAACACCACTTGGCATCATCGTCGCTGTGCTCGGGTTCATCGTCGGCGTACTATCGTTTTTCGCCCTTGGAGCAATCACCCACGAAAAGATACCCTCATTCCTCATCACATCATTAATTTTAGTGGGTCTCGCAATCGCTATACAATCGACAACCAACTGGATCTTCGGCAGCTTCCAACAACTCGCACCATTGTTTACAAACATCACCATGTACCTCGCAATCTTCGTTGCACCCGCTGCAATTATCCTCGTCGTCCGCTCTCTCTGGGATGCAGCGTACACAAAATCTACAACATAAGAGAAAAGGACAGTCCTTTTCTTCTTTTTTTTAATATTTTACCCTTATGAGAAGAGACTACAGTAGAGAAAAAAAAGGATCTTACTTTTTTTCGTCAGGGAGTTTCTTTGCCAGTTCCCAGAGGTTCTCAAACTTGGTGTTGAGTAATTCGATGTCCTCAAGATTCACGTACGCGGTGCCGACATAACACGGCTCGGCCCCTTCCTCCGCAAGAATTTTAATCCCATTCACCGCGAGCTCTTTACCGAACACGTAGTTACGCATTGTCCCAGAGGTGTTCTCTGAAAAATAGCGGATATCTAGATGATCGCCATAGGCTTTCTTGAGTTGTTGTGCAATGTCTATATTCGTCCCTGAGTCAATGAGTAGTTCGACTTTGGTGTCCAGTGAGAGGAATTTTTTGAAATACTTCAGGAACGGCTCGTCGAAAAACCGCTCCCCACCAATCTGCATGCGCAGGTTGTTCTTCTTCTCCAAGCAATTGTTTAAAATATTGTATAAAATCCACTTCCCACTGTAGCGCAGTGTGACGTTCCCATCACGTTTTATCTTAATACCATACGTCTTGAAATGCTCATTGTACGACGTGGTGTACTCATTCAAACGGTTTTGCATGGCTGTGTAGGTCTCAGGTGCTACGACTGATTTGAGATCATCTTTAATATCCTCCCAAATCACCTTTGGATGAACCGGGAGGTAGCTTTCTCTGCCGAAATCCTCCTTTGAGTTCGCGGAGAACAACACCTCTGCGATCAACCCATATCTCAGTAACGAGTTTCGTCCAGTCTCTAGAGGCCTCCGAGTGATATTCGTCAGGTCCTCAGCGGATTTAAGGAATTCAGAGAACTCCTTGGGGCAATCAATGATTAAAATTGTATAATACGTCGCTGCTTCCCGCGGACGATCCACATGCATCCGCTCAAACATCATTTCAAAATCTTGTATATAATCAAGTTTAACTTGAGTTTTATACTCATCAGTTCCCATCCACGAACACCATCCTTTTTTCTAAAAACACACATGCGATGCGTTTTTTTATAGTTTATGGATGCATACGCACATGGGTATGTATGTGATTTCCTTCTGACGAAGTAGACAACTAGATTAGGAATTGTGAGGTGTTTTTTTTATTTATTTTGATGGTGGTTTTGATGGAGGTGCAGGCTTCTGTATGCGTGCGGTGATGATATCCTGCACTGTCCTGCGACAATCACGTTTTATTTCTGCCATAGTCTGCTGAGGGATACGATAGGATTGCTGAGCGAATTCCAAGCTGAACACTAGACCATGGACAAACGCACCAAGGGGGTACTTCTTTTCTTTTAACAAGCCAAACAGATCATCGACTATCTTAAAGACATCATTCATAGAGTACGATGAGGAGGCATCTGAAGGGTTCTTCTCTGAGGATTCATTCTTGTGTTCTACCATACTCAATCACTTTTTCGTCGTCTCCTAAAAACGGAGGGTAGTGCAGCGCCGTCCGCCGG
>JAFGML010000015.1 GCA_016927555.1 Thermoplasmatota archaeon | reverse complement strand
GTATCAGAGAAGATGGTTTTGATATGCGCAGCAAGCTGTGTGCTGTCCTGTGGCTCAAAGAGCAAACCATTGTCATGTCGAGCAAGCTCCTGCACTGCACCCCGGTTCACAACAATGACTGGTAGTTTCGAGGCTATCGCTTCCAGGGTGACAATACTTTGTAGCTCGGATTCCGCAGGCATGACAAACACATCAGCAATCGTGTAGATGTTCGGATAATCCTCCCAGGGCAGAAAATCTATGAAGGTGACATAGCTCTCAAGCTGGAGTGTTTGTACAAGGTCTTTCATTTTTTGTTTGTAGTTCCCACCAGATCCACAGAGCAGGAAGTGGACATCGAGTGTCTTGATGACATCCGGTATGGCTTTGATGAGCACGTCAACGTTCTTTTCACTACTCATTCTCCCTGTGTACAAGACGATGTGTTTCTCAGGAAGGTTGAATCTCCCCCTCAGGTAGTCTCCTTTGTTTGTGGGCTTAAACATCGTGGTATTCACACCATTGGAAATCGGGGTAATAGGCGTGGTGAGACCTCGCTGGACGTACATGTCTGCACCAGTCTGTGTAGGAACAGTCGCCCAGTCCACCCGGTTGTAAAAACCAACGAGGTACTGCCAGGACCACTTCTGAAAGGTGTCGTAATGCTTCTTCCCAAGAAATGGTGAGAGCATGTTCTCCGGCAACATGTGAATAGACCCGACGAGCGGGATGCCATATTTTTTTGCACAGACCATCGCGCAGACACCGTTTGGATACGGTGAGCAGACATTGATGATATCTGGTTTGAACTCCCGGATGATTTTACTGATATGAAAGAGCGGGAGAACAGAGGTGTAGTATTTCCCTGCCATGTACGACGGGAGTTTTACTGCCCGTGTTCGAAAAATTGTTGATCCCTGGTCCTCCACATCGGTGTTCTGAAATTGCATGTTGGGGGCTATCACTCCAACCTCATGTCCATTGTTGACCAGTTCATGGACAAGACGGTGCTGCGCTACGGCCCCACCGTCGATGTTTGGGTAGTACGACTCAGTGGCAAAGAGGATTCTCATAGGAACAGGTATCCTATAATCGCTGAGTGTTACATAAGAGTTTGTACACGTACCGCTGTCTTTACTTGAAGAAATACGGGCTTAGCGAGGAGAAGAGAGACAGCGGCGATGCGAAGACGTCAGTGGCAAAGTACTGGTACCATCCACACCGTCTTGTACATTGTTTCATCTCATGTCGAGCCTGAACTGCTTCTGGGCTTCGTACAAAATCCATGAACGATCCTTGGCTGAAGTTGTACAGACGTTGCCCGACTGTTCGACATGGATAGAACAGACCACCATCTGAATCGATGATGATTGATGAGGTGGAGCACCCATGTGGTTTGTTAATGTTATCTAAAAAACCTTTTGGCGTGGTAATCGTATTTGGATACTTCTTTTTTAAGCGTAGTAACTCTGCTCTGAACTTTTGTGGATCGGGGTAGAAATCATCAGTCCCATCGAGATGGCAGGCGGGCATGACAACAGTCCGGGCATGTACTTCGTGGACTCGTTTAACTTTTTCTTCCAGAGTAGCCAGCGTGTCTTTGGTCACCACGATTTGGATGCAGATTTCAGGACCATAGCTTTGAAATTCTTCTAATCGGTCGAAGAAAGAAAGGTTGCCATGCCCCTCATCGATGCTGATGTGGAGGTAATCGATGTGCTTGCCGTACTCCTTCATCGGTCGTTTGTCGAGCAGGTGTCCGTTGGTAGTGAAGAACAAGTAGAAGGGTTTCTGATGGGCGTACTGGAGGATATCACCGAGGTCTTTTCGCATGAGAGGGTCACCTCCCTCCAGGCTCAACACGACAATGCTGGAGTTCGCAATGTTGTCGATAACCTTGTACACCTCCTCTGTGGGGAGATCCTGCACTTTCTCCTGCCAGACGTTACAGAAGCTGCATCGGAGGCTGCAAATATGAGTGACTTTGAAGGATGCGTAGAACGGGTAGATGCACTCTCCAGCGGTGTAGTTCTCAAATGCGTACCGCAGGGTGCTTGAATATTTGTGAAGGGGGAGTTTCTTCATTGAAATCTAACCAGTGAAGGCAGTATTCGGTGAAAGAACATAAGGTTTTGTATGTGAATCTGCAGCGGAGTAAACCACAAGGGACATATAGCCTTGGAAAAATAACCTGTCTGTGGCGAACAGCACAAAACAATCGAGGAACTTGAAGATTTCCATCATCGTTAGTATCGTGCTGAGTCTCTCGATTATCCTTCTCTTGCTGTATTTCACTCTTGATAGAAACACCTTTCAGTATTTGTCAACTGTACCACTCCGCTACGAATTCCTCGCTGCAGCCGTGCTGTGCGGGGTTCTCTATTGGGTGGTCTGGGGTGCACGGTTGAAAGTGCTAAGTACTGCTCTGAATCCCGCGGTCCACGTGAGCTGGTGGGAGGGAACCAAGATTGTGGTTGCCAACCAATTCCTGGCGAGCATTACGCCCTCCATGGCGGGTGGGGAGCCAGTACGGATTTACCTGTTGAATAAGGATGGATTGAGTGTTGGTGAGGCAACCGCAACAGTCCTTGGGGAGCGTGTTATTGATGCGTTGTTCCTTTTGATTATTGTACCATTTGGTTTTTTTGTGTTCAAGGACCGGATTGATGTAGCGCTCATCAGCTATGGTCTCACGATAGGTATCGGTGTGTTCATCGCTGGTTTGTTGCTCTTTGCATTTGCAGTGAGATACCCAGAAAAAATAAAATCATTGTTAATTTGGATTGATACAAAGATAAGACGTTTCAAAAAGAAAAAAGACCAGCATAGCGCAATGGTTGATCGTATTAACCAGGAAGTCGACAATTTCCACAACAGTGTTGTCTTTTTTGTCACAAAGGGGAAAAAAGCGTTTCTCGCGGCAGGCGGTCTCACTGTACTGATGTGGTCCATAGGTTTTATGATTCCTTCCCTGCTTTTACTTGGGTTAGGACTCCCTCCGTTCTTTGTTGAGTCCTATGCCGCGCAATCGCTGTTACTCATTATTGTGATGCTGCCAACAACGCCTGGGAGTGCAGGGGTCAGCGAACTCGGTGTAGCTGCTTTATATAGTATCATCATTGGGACAACTCATCAGTATCTCCTCGGTGTATTCGTCCTGCTCTTCCGATTGATTACCTACCATATGAGTATGATCTGTGGTGCAGTGATGCAGTACCGTATCTTTAAATCCATCACCTCGTTTTCATTGGAAACCATTGGGAAAAAAACGGGTACTCCTCCTAGGGAAGAAGGGCGTCAGGTTTAAAAATGAGGAGACTATACGGTTGTCCCTATGAGAAAAGCTGACCGATGCATTTCCTGTGGCAAAGGCTTACTAGAGCAAGGGTCGACGACCTTCCAATGTCCGACCTGCGAAGAAATCATTGGACGATGCTCAAACTGCAGAGAGCAAAGCGTGGTGTACACGTGCCCGAAATGCGGGTTCAGAGGACCATAACGGAGGACATGCTATGGGGGAAGTCATCGCACTCATTCGTCTCATGCCTGATGGTGTCATCACCGATAAAGACATGAATACTATTTCTGAAGAAGTGAAAAAGGTCGTTGTGAAACCAGCACGTCTCGGCCGGGTTGAGGTCAAGAACATCGCGTTTGGACTCCGTGGCTTGGACGTCACCATCGCTGTCCCAGATGTCGAGGGCGGGCTGGATCCTATCGTGGAAAAACTTGGGAAGATAAAGAAAGTTGACAACGTTGAAGTCGTTGATGTCGGCAGGATTTAAGCGGCCTGTCCGACTGTTGTTTTCAAGTACTCGTTATAATTTGCAATCAACTGCTGCCCTATCTCTGTGGGATAGTAGACGGGGTACGCTGAGTTAGTGGTGTCACCTTCGATGAGCTCTGCCTCGTAGAGCTTGTTGATGTGCCATTTGACGACATGGTGGTTGATGGAGAGAGCATGCGCGATTTCTAAGAGGTGCTTCCCCGGGTGCTCTGAGAGGTACACCATGATGTTTCGTGCATTCTGGTTCCGTAGAATGGATTCTGCGATCGCCCGCTGCTTCGCCTCAACACCGCCTTCGACGAGGTAGTAGACCTTCTTCCCCCCGATTTCTCTGCTTCGAATCAGGTTGGTCTGCTCAAGTTTCCGCAGATGCCAGGCTGCGTTGCTTGGTTTTAAATCCAGTTCACGTGCGATCTCCCGCAGGTGTGACCCGGGGTACTCGTCAATGTATTCATACAGGTTTTTTCGTACCTCGGTATCTAGGACGTTCTCTGGGGTGACGTACTTGACACCGCCCATGAGGAAGAAGAACGCGAGCAGTAAGCTGACGACAGTGACAATCACCGCTATAGTCGTCATATCTACTGCGGGTTGGATGTCCGGTGCAGCAGCACAACTGGTGACTGCAACACTCAAGAAAAAAACTAGCGTTAACACCACTGTGTTTAGGAAGCGCATCGATGTTCCCATCCTTTGTTTCTCTGCATCCCTTATACGAGAAATATATCGCCTGAGTATTTAAATACCTTACTTCAAACCAGCATAAAAAGAAGAAAACCAGGGAATTATGTTCCTCCAAAGGTTTATATATTATTCTGTGCTTAGAATTTTATACGAGGGGGAAAACCATCCTATGCAAAAGAAATATCTGTGGAAAGAAAGCCTTGTTTTTGCTGCCCTGTTGGTGATGATTCCTATTGTCAGTAGCCCGTGTCTCGCACAGTCTACATTTACAGGAACTATCCTCTATGTTGGGGGTAGTGGCCCAGGGAATTATACAACTATTTCAGAAGCGGTGTTCAATGCAAGCAACGGAGACACCGTGTTTGTCTACGATGATTCATCCCCGTATTACGAGCACGTCTACATCTCCCATCAAATCCTGTTACAAGGGGAAGACAAGCATACCACCATTATTGATGGGAATGGCTCAGGCAATGTCATTACCGTTGGTACTGACTGGGTGACGATCAGCGGGTTTACCATCCAACATGGCGAGTGTGGCATCTACGCTGATAATCGAGACAATGTAACGGTCTCAGGCAACATTGTTACGAATCATACGGTCGATGGCATCTGGTTCTATAGCTCTAGTGATCACAACACGGTGACAGGAAACATCATCTCTTATAATGGGGAGACGGGTCTGACGTTCTCCAGTTTTAGTGAGCATAACATCATTTCAGAGAACCTCATTGCCCATAACCTCAACGGGACCTCTCTTGCCGCGTACGCCTATGGAGACATCACGGGGAATTCCTTTGAGGATAATACGGAGTACGGGTTGACCCTGATTCTCTGGTGTAACGAAAATACGATTTCTCAGAATAATTTCATTGGGAATGCAAAGGATGTGTTTGTGTTCACCTCAGTGTTGAATAACTGGAACTTCAACTACTGGCGCCGACCGCGACTGCTCCCAAAACCAATTCTGACATTCATCGGCATCCTGCCAGTAATTAAAATGGATTGGCGTCCTTTACTAATGCCACATCAACTAGATCTCTAAAGAAGCATACCACAGAAGGTTTACAAGGGAGGAGAGATATGAGAAAATATGTTAGTAGCGCAGTGGTGAGTTGTCTCCTTGTCATGACAGCTCTCCTAGGTAGCACATCAGAGGGTGCAACACCAGTCGACCACCAGAATGATGGCACTCTCTCTGGTTATGTGAACGATACCGCGATGCAGCCTCTTGAAGGAGCGCGGGTTCGCGTCTCGTTTCATGAGACGTACGAAGAGGACTACACGGATGCATCTGGGTATTACCACGTGACCAACATCCCCATCTGCTACTGTCTGAAGAATGCGACCGCATCAAAAAGTGGCTATGAACCAGACACAGTCTGGTTAGGCATCACAGAGAATACCACCCTTGATTTTATGCTCACACGTGCATCAAGTACCTATCGCTATGTCGGCGGCACAGGACCGGGGAACTACTCATCGATTCAGCAGGCAATCAACGAGGCAACTACCAATGATATCATCTATGTGTACGATGACTCCTCGCCGTACTATGAAACCATTATCGTCAATAGATCCATTCATCTCATTGGAGAAAACAAAGAGACGACAGTTATTGATGGCTGCGGGCAACACACTGTCGTGAAAATAGTCACAAACAATAATGTCCACCTCAGTGGGTTTACGATTCAGAACAGCACACGGGTACCATCACACCGTGACGACTGGAGAGGCAGAGGCATCGAGATACTCGCAGCGTGTTACTGTGAAATCACCAATAATATCATCAGAAACAATGATATCGGCATCCTGCTGCATAACTACGTGTGGAGCTACTACACCCACACCAATGCAATATCCCATAACGAGATTACACAGAACACCAATGGCATCACCCTGGGGTACGGGAGTTGGGATACCACCGTGTCGCATAACAACATCCAAGGAAACTGGTACGGCATCTGCATTCGAACACAGTACTCAAACACCATACACTCTAACAATATCATGCGGAACTGGCGATGGGTGCTCCTATGGCCAGAGATCAGCTGGCCTGATGGACCAGCCCTTGATGAAATCGACCATAACATATGGACGGAGAACTACTGGGGGTCGCCCCGACCACTCAAAATCATCTTTGGTCGCGCCGCGGTGTCGTATGACCATGCCTTCTGGTACGAACGCTACCTGGAGTGTGACAGAACACCTGCTCAACAGCCCTACGAGTTGTAACCACTACAATCCACTACATCATTTGTGGGTGAAAAGACCTATCATCCTGTTTCCTTGTTTTTCGAGACGCACAAACCCCACGCGTTCGAATTGAACAATCTCCCCCTCTAAAAGGTCTTGTACTGCCTCCTCTGCATATCCATGCACCTCAGAGAGACTCTCAGGATTAAATGTCTCTCCTTTAAACAGTAGCCCCGGGACAAATATCTTCAGGGGAACATACGCATCGGTTGTCCATTGAATTTTTGCAGTCTCTGCAATGAGGTCCTCACCAGCATATGCTCCTGATACAGTCTCACCAGTCTTGGTAATTTTGACGTTATACAATCCTTTTAATCGGAACACCTCACCGTTCTTCAGGCTCCGTGCATCATCGTGAGAGATGAAGAATGTTGAGCCGGTATGAACCACGCGCTCCCCCATCGCTGCGTCAGGATGCAAAGACAGACGAACAGTTTTTTTCGGTGCACCATCAACAGCCAGCTTCACCGGGTTGGGGACGAAATAGTACCGCTTCACCCGAGGATCCAGAAACTTCCTGTTGATGGATTCTACAAGGGAGAAATCAACAACTGATTCCACCTTGGAAAACCCTTGCTGGAGCACAAACTGCTTAATCGCCTCTGGTACAATACCACGTCGTTTCAACCCACGGAGCGTCGGCAGTCGCACATCATCAAACCCAGAGACCTTGCCCTCATCAATCAGCGGTTTAATCTTCCGTTTCGACACAGGCATACCCTGGATGGACAGTCGTGAGAACTCCATGAGGTGCGGTGCACGTAGGTTCAAGAGACTCAGGATACGGAAGTACACGGGATCACGAAGCTCGTACTCCTTGGTCCGGAACGGATGGGTCACCCCGGAGAGACTATCCTCAACAGCACCAGCGAAATCATACGTCGGCCACACGTGGTACTTATCACCAGTCAAGGGGTGAGGCGCATCAATCACACGGAACAACGTCGGATCCCGCATCGCTGTGTTCTCGCTGCCCATCTCTCCACGCAAACGAAGAATGCCCCCGACATGAGGATCTGAAAGCATCTCCTTCCATAACCCAAGGGCGTCTTCACCTGTACGTTCGGTACGACAGCTACAGGTTTTCCCGGTGAATCTGCCTTCACGAACCACCTCTGCTGAACATTGACACAGGTACGCATCGCCTTGCTTAATCAGCTGCTCTGCGAGCTGGTAGTGAGTCTCTAGGTGATCCGAGGTGTGGTACTCTTTATCCCAGTCTATGTCAAGCCATTGTAAATCCTCTTTCTGTGCATCATAGAACTCAAGGTTGGCGTTCTCAGGGTTCGTGTCGTCAAACCGGAGGATGAACGTGCCGTCGTACATCCTGGCGTACTCATGGTCAATAATCGCTGCTTTCGCATGACCGATATGCAGGTACCCATTAGGTTCGGGTGGAAAACGGGTGACCACTGTTCCTTTCTCAGCAAAAGGTAACTCTGGCAGGGAAAAATCACGTTCTTTCTTCTCTCTCTGCAGTAATTCTGGCGCGAGGATCTGAAGCTCAGTCCGCTGCGCCTCAGGCGACATGCGGTTGACCTCAGCGACAATGCTCGACACCACAGGGATGATCTCAGCAGGAGAGATGTTGTCTCTTTTTAATGCTGCAATGACTTTCCCAAGTACTGCTTTTTCATGTGCGATGCCATTGAAAAACACTGCGTTCTGCAGCGCATACTTCCGTGCCTCACGCTGAATGTTCTGCAACACCATAGTTATTTTTCCCGTTGAATCGTATAGTCAATCAAGTGATGTAAGAGCTTTTTTGCAGGGGTATCTTTCAGCACCGCGATAGCATCCTTTGCTTCGTGGGTATACGAGACGGCACGTTGTCGCGCATACTCTACTGACCCCAGTTCCACAAACAGGTCGTAGACCTTCTGGACCTCATGGTCTGTTGCGGCACGGTTCCCGAAAATATCATCCAGGACTTTCTTGTGTTTTCCGTTTGCATGAGCGAAGGAATGAACCGCGATGAGCGTCTTTTTCCCATTCCTGATGTCATTACCAATATCTTTCCCCAGGGTGGCTGCATCACTGCTCATGTCTAGGTAATCATCCCAGATCTGGAACGCAAGCCCAAGGATGGCACCATAGGTGGTCAGGGCAGCAACTTCTTGGGGGCTTCCACCACCGATGAGTCCACCTCCTTGCGCTGCGAGTTCAAACAAGGCCCCTGTTTTCTTCCCTATCATCGCCAGGTATTCCTGTTCAGTAACTCTTTTCCTCTGTTCAAAATCAATATCGAGCTGTTGGCCTTCGCAGATGGCGATGATGCAATTGACGAAGGCATGCTCTAGTTTCTTAAATGTTGGAAAATCAACAGAGACGTCGAGAACCGCTTGGAATGATTTGGCAAAGAGCAAATCGCCACTGAGAATAGCGGCAGGCACCCCGTACTTCTTATGTACTGTCGGAAGGTTGCGCCGAATCAGAGAATGATCCATGATGTCATCATGAACCAAGGTGAAGTTGTGCATGAGCTCTAATCCAGCAGCAAATGGCATGACAGGAGCAGCGTCACCAGAGGCGCTCTCACATGCCATCATGGCAAGAAACGGTCTGATGCGTTTCCCCCCGGCTAATGGAAGATGTCGCGCTGCATCATAGAGAACCTCGGGTGTCCCTTTTTTTAAGTATTGTTGCCAGTAGTCATTGAACTGGGTAGCTCGCTGTGTCAGTTCATCCTGTAGGTTCATAGTTCACTTCCGCATTTGACAATTTGTCAAGAGAGTCAGCACCGACAAGGAACATCGCGGTACGTAGCTCCCTCGTGATCATATCAATCTCTAGGTTCACTGCTTTTGTGTCTTTCAGCGCTGGTTCGAGTAAGGCGTGTGCGATTCCTGCTGCATGTGCGCCAAGGACCAAAGCTTTGGCGACATCCAGTCCGTGACGAATCCCACCTGTCGCGATGATAGGAATCTCCCAGTTGGTGGCTTTTCCAACATCAAGAATACAACTCGGTGTAGGAATGCCCCAGTCCCAAAAAGTCTGTCCAGCACGAATGTTGTACGTATCACCTTTCATTTTCGCCCGATAGTACTCAACCGCGGAAAATGAAGTCCCACCGGCACCTCCAACGTCAATCCCAGCAATCTTCGTCTTCTTTAATTGTGCTGCAACCTTCCCGCAGATTCCTGCGCCACTCTCCTTGATGATGATCGGCCGGCTGAACTCCCGAGAGAGCATGTCGATGGTTTCCAGGCAGCCTTTCGCATGTGCCTCACCTTCGGGTTGTATGGCTTCTTGTAAAAAGTTCAAACAGACGGCGAGCACATCTGCATCAATCATCTCGACCATCGTTGCCGCGTTCTCAAGGATCTTCTTCTTGTCCCACAATACCATCTGCGATGCGCCAATGTTCGCAATCTTCAAGGGGATATCGTACTCTTTTATTATCTTATAGGTATCGACGAGTTTCTGATTCTCCAGCGCAGCACGCTGAGATCCGACGCCCATGCCAATGCGGAAATGCGCAGCGGCGGCAGCGAGATTTTCATTGATCTTTTTCCCCTCAGAGTAGCCTCCGGTCATCCCAGAAATGATGATCGGGTACTCGAGTGTTTTTCCAAACAACTGCGTGGACATGGTAATATCTTTTTCATTAATCTCAGGTAACGCATTGTGTATGAGTTCCACGTCATCCCAATAGTTATGATGCGCCGCTACATTTTTTTTTAGCGCGATTTGCACATGTTCACGTTTTCGTTCCTCGGTTTGATTCATACTTTTTCCCCGTGAATAACCGTCTGCCGAACCTTCTTCCCTTGCAAGGTATCATATAATCGGTTATGTAGATTCCCATTCAGTAAAATTGTATCAATCCCTGCTTTGGCGATAGGGGCAATCGTGCGGAGTTTTCCCTCCATGCCTTTCGTGACATCAGCATGGGTATTGGAACGTGTCGTGAATTGTTTTAACTCACCTACCGTTGTGTCTTGGATGAACGTCGCACTGCGATCGGTTTTTGGGTTCGCTGAGTACAATCCGTCCTCATCAAGAACAAAAATGACTTTCTCAGGTTTGAATTTCACGGCCAGTAACTGCATGAGCAGGTCCCCAGAGCAGATGGAGAAACCAAGCGTTGTATCCAACACGACATCACCGAAGCTCACCGGCAGAAATTTCATATCTAAATAGCGGGTAAACAAGGAGTAGTCCACACGCAGGGGTTTATGATTCCTCAGCGAGAGGATGACATGGGCGGGGAGGGAGACCGCAGGCAGATGATGAGCATGAAGAGCATGGAGCACCAGGGTGTTTAACTGTTGAACCTGCGCTTGGGTGAGAGCAGCTCCTTTGAGTTGCCGTTTTTGTTTGTACCCATCATGTAACCGATACTGTTTCGCTAGGATATGACCAAACGAACCAGCGCCATGGATGAGAATGACATCTTTGTGTGCACGTTGGACTTCTGAGGCGAGTCGGTCGACGACATCAGCCTTGAAGACACAGGGTTGTGTTTTGTCAGTGATGACGCTGCCACCGAACTTGATGAGAAACATACTCTACCAGCATGAGACAGGCTATAAAAAAGGATTTTGCTCCGATAATCAAGAAGATTCTATCAGATAAAGGAAGAATTATCGTCGTTTTGAGAACAGTGGTTTATTCTTGTTCTGCTCTTGAATCAGCCACAGTGAAATCGGCATCCCGGCTGTGGTGCTTCGCATCGTACTTTGGGTCCACTCCATCATCTGATGGTCAGGGGTATTCGTCCTGCAGTCCTCGCAAATGAAGAACTTATCATCAAACACCAGCCCACATTGGTGCTCATGGAGATGGAATTTATTCTTACACATCTCACACGTTTTTTCTGGCATCATGACTCCTCCTAAACCACTTTAACGGCGTCGGTTGTGATCACTATTCTTTATGAGAGTTGTCTATAAAACACTTTTGGAAAGAATGAAAAAAAGAGGAGAGAGGGGATGGGATGCAATCGGAAGAGACACAGTGGCAGAGATGCCAGCAGTACTGGCTGGCATATCCTCCATATCTGAGAGTCAAGTAATATTGGAAAGGATGTCCTCGCTTATATACCTACGAACAGGGTGAGTGAAAGTATTCACTGGCTGTGTCTCAAAAGTATTCGACTCTTTTCCGTTGAACGGCAACACATCCTTTGCCACAATAGGGATAACGGTGTTACACCATCTAGATTTTTATCACAATGACCAGGGGTATCATCACCGTGACTACTGGCATTGAGCTCATCATGACGTGAAACACGAGACAACACAGGAATTCTTGGGGATGAATCACATTCCTTTTCATGAAGGGGAGTTTTATTAATCAGATGCTGTTGTCCAGAGAAACGAGGAACCAGCCCGTATGACCGGCTCATTCAAACAACTTATACCTAGAGTCCAACCAGACCTCTTCTCAGCATTGTACGCGGTGTTTTGGCAGCATACGTACGCGACAAAAGCCATTGAAAAAACTCTCCACCAACATCCTGAGTGGGAAGATGAGCTACGAATGGTATTCTCTGAGACGGTCTACGATCTTATCAGATGGTGGCGTCCCTTATGGTACATCCTGAACCAGGAGCCTTCATCAGAGGAAAAAGACCTGCAGCACCTCCTCATGATTTATCTCTTCTCGAAGAAAGGAGACCTGGGAGCCCTTCAGAAGAACAAAGGACCTGCGCTGGACGTAGTGATGCAACGAATAGCGACAGCAAAAAAAAAACGAGCGTTACGAGAATCCATCCCGGACTGGCTTGATTCACAAGGAGTAGCGGAGCTCGGCAGCCGATGGGATACAGTCATCGCATCGTTGAACAGCCCACCACGACAGACCATCCGGGTCAACACGATGAAAACAACATCGCAACAGCTGCTCAACCTCCTGAAAAAACAAGGAATCACCGCAGAAGTACTCCCTGGTTTTCCTGACGCGCTGTGGATAAAGGAAAAGACCAATGTGTTCACCCTCCGAAGTTTCCATCAAGGCTTCTTCGAAGTACAGGATGCCGCATCACAGGCAGTCAGCCTGCTGCTTGACCCCAAGCCAGGGATGCGTGTGGTCGACGCCTGCGCCGGTGAAGGAAGTAAAACACTCCATCTCGCCGCACTGCTCAAGAACAAGGGAAAAATCATCGCACTTGACACCCAGGACTGGCGACTCAAAGAGGTACGGAAACGAGCAAGCAAGGCTGGTGCTGAGACAGTTGAGACACGAGTGATCACCGCCACAAAAACATACAAACGGATGTACGACACCGCAGACCGCCTGCTCCTCGACGTCCCCTGCTCCGGGCTTGGCACCCTGCAGAGAAACCCTGACATCAGATGGCGACTCCAACCAGACGACCTACACAGATTGAAAAATCTTCAGTCCGAGCTGCTGCAGAAATACTCTCCGCTCCTCAGGCCAGACGGCCAGCTGGTCTACTCCGTCTGCAGTATCTTCCCCTCAGAAGGAGAAGAACAAATATCACAATTTCTTACCAAGAATCCCACGTTTCACCTGCTCAAGGAACAACGGTACTGGCCTGACACAGATAAAACAGACGGGTTCTACCTCGCGCTGCTGAAACGAACAGCATCCACAAATACCAGGAGTCCTATACCAGAAACAGGAGAGGTGAACACATGAAGATTCTCTGCTGGAACGTCAATGGCCTACGAGCCGCGGAAAAAAAAGGGTTCTACACCTGGTTTTCCAACGAAGCACCAGACATCATGTGCCTACAGGAGATAAAGGCGACACCAGACCAGCTCCCACCGCACCTCCGCAACATACCAGAATACCATGCGTACTGGAACCCAGCTGAGCGGAAAGGGTACAGCGGCGTGGCAACACTCTGCAAACACCAACCACAGGTCGTGAACACAGGTTTCGGCAGAGAAGAGTTCGACAGCGAAGGACGCATCCTCATCACCACGTTTCCCACTTTTACCTTGTTTAATATTTACTTCCCCAACGGGAAGAAAAACAAGGAGCGGTTGCAGTATAAACTTGATTTCTATGACGAGTTCCTGAGCTATGCAGAGACACTGAAAGCGAAAAAACAGAACATCATTGTCTGCGGTGACTTCAACACCGCACACAAGGAAATAGATCTTGCGCGACCAAAGGAAAACGAGCATATCTCAGGGTTTCTCCCTGTGGAACGAGCATGGATTGACACCTTCGTTGACCATGGCTACGTTGACACGTTCCGTCATTTCCACAAAGAGCCGAACCAGTACTCCTGGTGGGATATGAAGACAGGGGCGCGGGCACGAAACGTCGGTTGGAGGATCGATTACTTCTTCGTCAACAGAGAATTTCTCCCACGAGTACTCCAGGCATTCATCTTAGACCAGGTACAGGGGTCCGACCACTGTCCTGTTGGTATTGAAATTAAATCATAATTACGGAAGAGGGAGCATCCCATGGAAGAATCATTGAAGTACATTTACAAGGAACAAAAGGAACTCACCAATTTTGGGGGCATTGCTGCCCTGTTGGGTTGGGACCAGATGACGTACATGCCGCTAAAGGGAAGCGGGGCACGAGCAGAGCAACTCTCACTGATCTCCCGGTTGGCACATGAGCGAGCAATCTCAGATGAACTGTACACTCATCTGAAGACACTCAAGGATGCAGCAGACCAACTTGATGAACGAGACCGTATCATAGTCACACGCCTTGCAAAGGATATTGAGAAAGCCCGAAAAGTCCCCTCAGCGTTTGTTGAACAAATGTCACGTGTGACATCGCTGGCGTACATGGCGTGGCAGGAGGCACGGGAAAAAAACACCTTCTCCTCGTTTGCGCCTCATTTAGAAACAATCATAGAGCTGGAACAACAGTACATTGAGTACGTGAGGATTCCTGGGCATCCGTACAACAGCCTGCTGGATGACTGCGAGGAAGGAATGACGGTAGACGTGCTCCAGAGGGAGTTTCACACGCTTCGATCGCAGCTTGTCGACCTCCTCGGTAGGATCACAGCCAGCACCGTCTATCAACACCAGAAGCCACTGAAGATTCAACTCACTATTGACCAGCAAAGAGAATTGTGTACCTCTCTGCTCAAACAGCTGGCATTTCCCATGGACCGAGCGCGCCTTGACGTCTCCACACACCCGTTCACCACGTCGATGGCTGATGATGATGTGAGAATCACCACGAACTACGAGAAAGAAGGCCTGCTGTCCTCGCTGTTCTCAACCATGCATGAGGCAGGCCATGCCCTCTACGAACTCGGATTGCCACAAGAGGAGTACAAGGACACAGTGATCTCAGATGCTCCTTCACTAGGACTCCATGAGTCACAATCACGGTTCTGGGAGAATATGATTGCGAGAAGTCAACCATTCTGGACCTATTTCACACCTGTGCTCAACACCATTGCATCAGATGCCATGGTGGGCACAGACGAAAGAGGGCTCTACAAAGCAATGAATCAAGTACGGCCATCGTTCATCCGGATAGAGGCAGATGAGCTGACCTACTGTCTGCATGTAATCCTGCGCTTTGAACTCGAGCTTGACCTCATCACGGGTAAGATTACGGTTGCTGAGTTACCCGGGTGTTGGAATCAAAAGATGACAGAGTTCTTCGGGATTACACCACCAACCGATAAGGAGGGAGTACTGCAGGACATGCATTGGAGTGGTGGGGAGTTTGGGTACTTCCCTACGTATGCGATTGGGACAATGTATGCATCCCAGTTATTCAAGCAATACGAACGAGAGCACCCAACGGTACACGACGACGTCTCACAGGGGCAGTTCACACCTGTCGTACACTGGCTGCATGAGCATGTGCACCGCTACGGTCGGCTCTTGACTGCAGATGAGATTATCAAAAAAACGTGTGGTGAGGGGTTAAATTCTACAGTCTTTGTCACCTATCTCAAAGAGAAATATTGCCCGCTCTACGACATCTAAAAAAAACTACTTACAGGGGTTTGCCGCATTTACTGCAGAATTCAGCATCCTCACTTTCAAGATACCCGCAATGAGAACATTTTACTTTTATGACTTCCTTCCCACTCATACCTTGTACATTTAATTGAATGCCACCTGCCTCATTCACCCCGCTCATTAATCCCTTGCCAACCGCATGGGTTACTGTTCCAACTGCAGGTGCTGTTTCGTTAGCGACATACGAAGCAACATTTCCTAATTTACTAAAGAAAATGAGGTAACCGCCAAACATACACAGAATGAGACCAATCGCAAAAATAATACCGCTGACAAGAGCATTTCCAGAGGTTTGGCTCATCTGTTGGGACTGCTGAGCAAAAGACTGCTGGTCAAAAATTTGATTAAAATTAAACCCGATATTTGTAAACGATGATACTACTCCCAGAAGACCAATAATACTTAATACTATACCAATGACAAGAAGGAGTATCCCAAGGAGAAAAATCTTCTTCTTTTTTGCAGAGGAGCGTGGTATTGCTGCCGCAACAGCTGCCGTGCTTCCCACCGCAGCAACACCTAGTGGGGCAGATCCATACTGATGGTGGCTAGTTCTAAAAAGAGAACCACTACGATGAGATCCAGAAGACGTTGATCTGGTTGTTGAAGAATACCTACTTGAATGGATATTCTGATGAAATAGACCATTTTTCCTTCCAGAGAATCGACTTGAGTGCATGGTGATATGTATCTTCAATGAGGTTAATAAATACTTTCCAGTAAAGAGCATTACATATGCTGTCGTCTGGTTTGTCGAGAGATAACCTTTTTGTAGAATGATACTATCTGAGATATGAGAGGTGGTTGATTGGCAACCTTAATCTTAGTGCGTCATGGACAGTCGCAATGGAATCTGGAGAACCGGTTCACTGGATGGGTAGATGTGCCCCTCTCCAACAAAGGACGAGAGGAGGCTACAATCGCTGGAAAGAAACTCAAAGATATGCGGTTCGATGCCATCTATGTCTCTCACCTTCTCCGGGCGATTCAGACCTTGCACTACATTCTCCTGGAGTCAACAGATCTGCGAACACCGATCATCTACCATGAGGAGCAGCGCATTCATGCATGGGAGCACTTCAGCGGGGATCCGCAGAACCTGATCCCGATTTATCAATCCGTTGACCTCGCCGAGCGGTACTACGGTGACCTGCAAGGGTTGAACAAGGCAGAGACCATGAAGAAATTCGGAAACGAGCAAGTCCACCTGTGGAGGAGGAGCTACGACGTTAACCCTCCGAATGGAGAGAGCCTCAAGGATACCTGTGAGCGCACCATCCCCTACTACACCAAGACTATCCTGCCTGAGCTCAAGGCAGGTAAAACTATCCTCATCGTCGCCCATGGGAACAGCCTGCGGTCTATCACGAAGTACGTCGAACACATCTCTGATGAGGAGATTCCTACTGTTGAAATCCCTACTGGAGCCCCTATTGTGTACACCTTTGATGCTGCGATGAAGCTGCAAAAAAAGACGCGGTTTTCATAGGATAAAACCTAAATAGTGTAATTTTTATCATGGTTTATTGAATATATTTCAGAGATAGTGTATGATCCAGCAGAAATTCAAGTGTCCTCACTGTGGAGAAATCGCGTCGTTCTACGGCAATCCTGGTGAGCGTATGGCAGTCTCCTGCCCTGCATGTCGCTCAAAAGGCCGCATCACCATCCCTATGGCTGCGAAAGAGAACCACTATGCCATTGAGGTGTCGCATCTCAAGAAGATCTACGGTGATTTGATAGCGGTGAATGATATCTCGTTTGCAGTGAAAACTGGGGAAATCTTCGCATTCCTTGGACCGAATGGTGCAGGGAAAACAACCACAGTGGAAATGATTGAAGCGATACGAACACCGACTGCAGGGACCATCAAGCTGCTCGGTTTTGACACGAAAAATGGGTTCAACCAGGTCAAAGAACGCATTAGTATTTTACCGCAGGAGTTTCACTCCTTTGAGCGGTTCACGGTCCGTGAGACGCTGACGTATTTCTCACATTTGTACAAGAAACGGGCGAATATTGATGAGATCATTGATATGATGGATTTGCGGTCGCATGAGAAGAAACTCTACCGCACGCTGTCTGGGGGATTGAAGCAACGTCTCGGTGTTGCACTCTCGTTGGTCAATGACCCGGAGATCGTGTTCTTGGATGAGCCGACGACAGGGCTTGATCCGAAGGCTCGTCGTGAGGTCTGGGAGGTGATTGCGAACCTTCGGAAGCGGGGAAAAACCGTGTTTCTCACCACGCACTACATGGAGGAAGCAGAGCATCTCGCGGATCACATCGCCATTATCCACAAAGGGAAGATCATCGCAGAGGGTTCCCTGCAAGAGCTCATCGAGCGGTACGGTGAAAAAACCACGTTGTTCATCAAGAGCTGCCAGTCACCGGATGCGCTGCAGCTGTTAGAAGAGCAGGGATTTGAGGTACACTCGCAGGGAAACGGAGATTTAACTGTGAAAATTGATTATAAAGAGAAAGTCCTTGAGGTGCTGGCTCAACTGCGGCATGATTGCATTGAGTACGATGGTGTCGATATCAGGCGTTCGAATCTCGAGGAAGTGTTCCTTCGGCTCACCGGGGCGCGGCTCACTGAGGAGGCTGAACCATGAACCTGAAAATTGTGTTTATTGACTTTTTGTACAATGTCCGCAGCTGGACGCGGAGTAGAGGGACCGTGTTTTGGTCGCTCTTGTTTCCGATTATGCTCATCTTGCTGTTTGGTGCTATCTTCTCAGGTATGGGGGAGACCACGTACACGTTGTACGTGCAGGATCTCGATCAATCCGAGAATTCTACAGCGTTTGTTGGTATCTTGAATGGCACGGGGGTTCTTACGATAGAGCATGTGACGACAAGTGATCCTATCTCAGATTACATTAGAGAGGAGAACATCAAAAATTTATTGGTGATCCCAAAAGGCTATCAGAGTAACATCACACGCTCCTACATTGACCCTTCGGTTCAGGTGAATCTCACGTACTATTTCGATCCTACGGAGCAGCAGACGAATCAGATTCTGCGCACGGTGATTTCCAATGTGTTGTCTGGTGTCAACATGCAGATCTCGCAGGGGAGGCCTGTGATTGGTGTGCAGGAGGAAAGTACGGTTACGGAGAACTTTGGGTTCATTGATTTCTTTATCCCTGGGATGATTGGGTTTACGATTATGCAGCAGTCGATCTATGGGAGCATCGAGCGGAACACGAAGTTTCGGAAAGATGGCATCCTGCGGAAGCTGCTGACGACCCCGATTACGCGCTCGGAGTGGATTTTAGCAAAAATGTTGTTCATGTTGTTCCTTGCGTTTATCTCAACGTCGGTTGCCATTGGCGTGGGCATCCTTGCGTTTGGAATCAAAGTCAACATCACGATTCTCACCATTGTCATTGTTATTGCAACAAGCTTCTTGTTCTCAGGGATTGGCATGATCATCGGGCGGTTCGTCAAAGAAGAGGAGACCGCTGATATGGCCGCAGGTGCCATTAGTTTTCCGATGATGTTCCTTGCGGGGACTTTTTTTGCTGTGGACGCCATGCCTGCAGTGATCCAGGTGATCGCGCATGCGCTCCCCTTGTTCTACGTGAATGAGGGGTTGCGTAACGCGATGATTTACATGAACCAGTCGGAAGCAGTGCTGAACACAGGCATTGTTCTTGTCTTCGCTGTCATCTTCTTTATCGCCGGGGTGCTGTTGACGAAGTGGAAGGAAGATTAACTTGCTGTGGGTAGCTGAAGTCTGTGTTTTTGAAGTAAGAGAAGTCTAGGTTGCCCCAGTCATCGTAATCTCCAAGGCCGTGGGTGCCATCGGAGAAATCCATGAACATCCAGGTGTACAGGTAGTTCAGGATGCTGCGGTAGTTGAGGTGGAGCCAGAACTCTTTGTAGATGGGTTTCATGGAGTTACTGTTGTCGATTCCTTTGAAGGTGGTGGCAAGGAGACCAAGGGTGTGTCCGAGTTCGTGCATGGAGGCAGCCACGGTGAGCCAGCTTCGTGTGTAGGAAGGGTAGGTGGTTTCGAGGTTGTACGCGGATATGATGAATGCATTCAGATTATCCCAAGGGACGACTGCGAAGCCGCGTCCTTCGCTGTAGTCGCAGAGGAGGCCGTAGTGGAAGATGCGATGTCTAGGGGTATTCAAATCGTTGTGGAGGAAATAGTCCCAGTAGTAGTCGATGATCTGGGCGTATGTGATGAAAGGTGCTGTGGGGAGTTCTTCTCCGCCTCCAAGGCTGCCGGTGTCGACGTGGAGGGTGATGTTATGGGCGACGAATGCGTCTATCATTTGAGTGATGTCTGATGCTTGTGGTTTGTTTGTAGCGTTGGGGTCCATGGATTTCGTCCAGTCGAACTCGAGGAAGATGTCTCTGTGGAAGGGGCTGGCTCCTGAGGAGTCCATGTAGCATTCTTCGATGTTGGTTAATGCATCGTTGTCCGGGTCAAGTGTCTGGTGGTTGTCTGGGATGCTGGGGTTGTAGTCGTACTTCTGCTCCCACCAGTCCGGTGCTCCGTCCCCATCGGTGTCGTTCCCGGAAAGTGCGATTGGGATGGACCAGGGGGTGATGGGGTCTGGCTTTGGAAAGATTTTATCGAGGTTCCAGTCGGTTCCGACGTCAGGCATGGGGAAAGTGAGCCAGGGAGTGTAGTCGTGTGTTTTGCGGTCCCAGGTGACGCGGTCTGCCGTGCCGATGCCGGTGTGTGCTGGTCCTGTGGGGAATCCCCACCAGTTGTATTGTGCTGTTGCTGTTGATGAGGTGGTGAAGACGCCGTAGTTTGCGTTATTCATGAGGTTGCTCCAGGAGAGGGTAAAAGCGCTGTCGTCAGCGTGGATGCCGTAGCGGAGGTTCTCTGCGAAGAGGCAATGGGTGATGATGATGGAGGAGAGTGCTTCTCTGAGTTTTAAGGCAAAATGGGTGTTGAGGGAGAAGTTGCAGTGGTCGATGTAGCAGGCTGATGAGCCGAGGAGGCTGACGCCAACGCCGTTGTGGGAGAGGTGGCAGTTGATGATATTGACGTACGTGCAGGAGGAAAAGAACATGCCTCCTTCATTGTCGTCGTTGTCCCGTGCCGCGGAGTCTGCTATTGTGATGTGTGCTGCTTGGAAGCCGTAGATGCCGATGCCGTTGGAGTCCGCGTAGGATTTTGTGATGGTGGTTAAGTGTGTGTGGTTCAGGTACACACCGATGCCGTTGTGGTAGAAGGTGCAGGAGTCAATGGTGGTGTAGACTGATGAGGAGTCGGTGATGCCAAAGCCGTTGGTGTGGAAGGTGCAGCCGCTGATTCCGGTGTCGCTGCAATTGGAAAGGAGGACGCCTGCACGGGTGCGATATATGATGCAGTCTGTGATCATAGTGGAGTTGGCAGTACTGATGATTCCTGCGTTTCCGTGGTATCCTCCTGAGTTCCGCATCGTGAAGTGTCTGATGCGGACGTTGTCACTGGTGACGTTGATGATAGACCTGTTATTGCCGCCATCGATGATGGTACTGTCCTTGTGTTCTCCTCTGAGGTAGAGGGAAGTGTTGATGGTGATGGTCTCGTTGTAGAGTCCACTGAAGACGTAGACGATGTCGTTGTTCTGGGCATGGAGGATGCCGTCGCGGATGTACTGGTAGGGGTACTCGTAGGTTCCGTTCCATGGTCCTTGGGTGTTGCTGTCATCAACGTAAATGGTAGCACCCGTTGGGTATACCTCTTGGATCATAGTGTCTTGTTGGCGTGGTACGTATGCGGTGGTGGTTGACGATGTGATGAGGAGCATGAGGATGATGAATGGTAGAGAATAGTGTTTCATGGAAATCCCCCTTGAGTGGTGATGTACGGTTCTGCTACATAAAGGTATCCCTAGAATGGTGCAGTGCGAGAGAAAAGTATTTAAATTCATAATTATAAATATATTTATTGCTAATTGTTATCAATTAGCAATGTATGTTGTGAACAGGATGTGAAGGACACATGTTAGTCGTCGGAACCATCTCAAGTGACGAAGAACAACATGAACTACAATACATCGCAGAAATGTGGCTCATCGGAGAACGAATCAGATACATTGCACGACAACAAAACCACTGTAAAAAACGAAAAAAATAAAGAAAGGTTTTCCTCACCATCTCTTCTAACTCGTACTCTCTCAGCATTACCCAGAGAGACTCTTCGTCCCAATCAACGTCTTAGAATCCATCACACCTTGGATAGCCCGAATCTTATTAATGACAATCCCACCAATCGAGTCAATATCCGACGCCTCAATTTTCACCAGAATGTCAAACTCACCAAACAGCGGGTGCACCTCAGTAATCTCAGGGATGTGGGTGAGTTTCTCATAGACGGTTTTTTCATGAAGCGGGCTTATACTTAACAACGCAAATCCAATGGCCATGAAACAGGAAATACTCTACCTCTATCTTATAGTTTTCTTTTCTGAAGCGCACTGTGGAAAAAACATATTAATGAAGAAGAACTTTCGATATCACACTGAGGTGTACACGTATGGATGTCAAAGAAGCGATACACAACAGACGAGCCTACCGTTCGTTAGATCCAGTGGAGATTACACAGGACCTGATAACAGATCTTGCATCATGCGCACAGTTGTCCGCCTCCTGTTTCAACAACCAACCATGGCGATACATCTTTATCTCTGATAAAGAGACACTTACCAAGATGCACGAGGCCCTCTCACAGGGAAATGAATGGGCACACAACGCCTCGATGATTATCGCTGTCCTGAGCAAAAAGGAGTACGACTGTGTCATCAGAGACCGTGTGTACTACCATTTTGATACCGGCATGGCAACAGCGTTTCTCATCCTCAGAGCAACAGACCTAGGGCTTGTAGCACACCCCATTGCGGGGTACAGCCCGAAAAAAACACGGGAAATCCTCGGAATCCCAGAAGACCTTGAGGTCATCACCCTTGTCATCGTTGGAAAACATGCCCAGACCATCCATCCGATTCTCTCAGATAAACAAAAAGAGGCTGAGACAACCAGACCAGAACGATTCCCCTTGGATACCTTTGTGTACTTAAACAGATACACAACCAAGTAACATTTCGTGTCTATCCGTACATGTGTGTTGGTAGCGGACCACTACTCGGAGCAGTGGGTGCTGCTTGTTTAATGAACATACGGATCTTCTGTTCGATATCCTTGGCTTCTTTGTAGAGGGGCTCAGCATCGATCTTAATGCCAGGGAGCATCTTATCGAGAGTCTCCACAAGTAACGCTGCAGCCCGAGAATCAGGGTACGAGGAGTGCGCCTCTGCCAAGAGACACAGCACATCACGGTTCAACAACGCGCCTTGATACAGCAGGATACCGGTAATGCCAGTAATCATGCCCTCCTGGGTTTCATTAATTCCATAGGTGTGCAATGTTTTTTTCATCTTCGTAGTCGTTGCCACCCCATGGGTCATCGGTGTTTTCGTATCAGGAGCATGAGTCCCCTCAAGGCTCACGATGAAGCTACATTTCTTTTTCTGTGCCCAGGCAAGAATCGCATCTCCAAGCGGTTTAATGACCTCAACCGATGGCATGAACTCTGAGATAATGACCACGATCTGCTCACAGGATCCATCAGGGCCACAGACCTTGTTGCCGGCGTAGATCCTCACTGGCGGCGAGGGAGACCCCTTGTGGATGACCGCAACAGGCATGAAGTGACGGGATACTATAGCGCCAATTTCCTCAAGCTTCAGGGTGTCGATGATAAAATGCCCGGCGATAGAGCTGACCAATCCTACCGTTGGGAACGCCTCGATGAGCATGGCATGGGAAAGATCCATGTCCTTATACTCGATAATCTGAATATCATCCTCCATATGACCCACGACACAGACATCTTCTATCGTGTTTTTAACAATTGTCCTTCCAGAGAAAACACCTCCGAGACCTAGAGGACTTCAGATGAGGAGCACTAGGAGTTCTGAGAGCTGCTGTATCGTGACATCAGCAGGTATCCTCAGACCAACGACACGACATCCTGCTGCCTGTCCCGCTCTCACATCACTGTCCGTATCACCAACTAAGACGACGTCTGTAGGATTGACGTGAAGTTGTGCACAGGCAGTAAACACGATCTCAGGATCAGGTTTTGCCTTGACGACATCATCGCTCGTCACGATTGCCTGAAAATACCGAGCGATGTCAAACCGTTGGAGAATCTGTCGCGCACAGTCTGTTGGTGTATTCGTGATTATGGCTTTCTTGTACGATGTAAGCTGCTGTAATGTACGTGTGGTATCAGGGTAGAGTCTGATGTCCTCGATGTGATGCCCGTACGTCACATTGCATAAGGTCGCCACCGAGGGGTTCAAGTGCAGACGTTGAAGGTTGTCCTTTAAATCATGACCCCAGTAGGTGCTCACAAATTCATCCCGGGTTAGCCCCTTGTGATGACAGACGGTCAGCGCATCATTCAGAGCTTTCCACCAGGAGTCCAGTGAGTCGATGAGGACGCCATCCATATCAAAGAGAATCGCCTGCGGGTTGTATTTCATAGCCGTCTGGGCGAGCAGAATCCTACAGTGGTACAAAAAGGTTTCCCGTTCCATTACTAATATAAAGGAACAAAGAATGAGAGTGGTACTATGAAAAAAATTACTGTCTCTTCGACACAGCGGAATCAAATGATTGATATCACTGCAGAGATTCAGCAGGTGGTTGACAACGAACATCTCTCTGAAGGCTACATCGTGGTCTATGTGCCTCATACGACGGCAGGCATCACCATCAACGAGGGAGCAGACCCCAGTGTTCAACACGATATCATTGCAACACTACAGCGACTTGTCCCAGAGAACGGTGCGTATCACCACGAAGAAGGAAACAGTGATGCACACATCAAAGCAAGCCTTCTGGGCTCTTCAGTGACCGTACTTGTCACCAAAGGAAGACTTGTCCTTGGCACCTGGCAGCATCTCTTCTTCTACGAAGGAGATGGCCCACGGCACAGAACAGTGTTCATTCATGCCGTTCCCCAGACAAAAACAGGATAAACGACTGAACGCGTTACGCCAATCCCTTAATAGCAGCGACACAGCCAGGACAGACATCCTTTGTTTTTCCCTTGATGTGGACGTGATGTATCTCATCCTCAGGTATGTGACACGCACACACAACACAGGTTGCCATACTTATCCACCTCGAGAATCATCACACGCGTCTTGGGCTTGCATTGGTCGAGCATGCTCCGCGTGATCAGGTTGAAGACATATCTCTGCGGTGACCGGAGTCATTGGTGCACCACAGCAAGACGGGGGTTGCGTTCCTTCATGAACAATCGTCTTTTTTTTACATTTTTCACACTGGTAGTACGATACAGTCATACGTCACTCCCATAGGCAACATGACGTCATAATATTTATAGTTATTTTCTCAGGAGAACCGAAAGTATTTAGATGCCAAGGAAATTCACCACTGATGAAGTGTGAGACAGTCCCTGGGAAGAGAAAAAACCACCAGGTGAAGATTTTTACTCTGAGCACCTGTGGGTGGTGTAAAAAAACAAAAGAGCTGCTGAAAGCCTTAGACGTCCAGTACGAGTACATCGACGTCGACACGCTGACAGGAGAAGACCTTGTAGAAGCACATGAAGAAGTCAAGAGATACAACCCGTATCGGACGTACCCCACCATTATCATCGATAATGGGAACCACATCATTCTGGGATTCAATGAGAAGGAAATCAAGGAGAAACTCGGGAAATGACGCAGACAGATGTTATTTTACAGGCCATGAAGAAGAACGCAGTGGACAACGGGTACTTCCTGTGTCCTGATACACAGCTATTACAGGATCTCATCAAAGGGCTGGCTGTCAATACCCAGCGGTATGGGTACGGGTCTTGCCCCTGTCGTATTGCAAGCGGCGTGAAGACCTACGATGCTGATATCATTTGTCCCTGTGAGTACCGCGATGCGGATGTGGACGAGTTTGGGATGTGCTACTGCGGGTTGTTCGTCAGGAAAGAGGTGCATGCCGATTCCTCAAAAATGAGGCCGATCCCTGAGCGACGACCGCAAGAGGTGCAAGATGCTGCGCTTGCTGTAGCTGAAGGACGTCAAGGGACTTCAGACAAGCACACCGGTACAAGCACACCTGCTGTTCGTGAAGAGAAAAAAGTGAAGGTCTGGCGATGTACCGTCTGTGGGTATCTCTGCGCCCGTGAGACGCCCCCGCCAGTCTGTCCTATTTGTAAAGCAAAGGCAGAGCGGTTCAAACACTTTCTCCTTGAGAAATAGTACTATTGTGATTGTTTAAGACGTCGTACTTTCTCCGTTGTAAAAGGAACAATGGTGTTTTTCTTCTGGGTACTCCTCTGTTACTCTCCTCGAGTACCTATCTGCATATGCAACTATGGACGTACCTATCATAGTATCTGCAAAACAAGCTAATAATTCACGGAGGTATTCCTTATGACGCTCTATTGCAGGGCTTACTTTCCACTTTAGATGATAGTGAAGGCTAGCTAGGGTATGGGATGCATGGGAAAGTCCTACAGACACCGTCATCACTGGGACAGAGCGTCAACAGGTATTGGTTCAATTATAGTATTTATTGCTCTGGTGCTGGTTGCTGGCATCGCTGCCTCAGTAATCATTCAGGTGAACAACGAGTTAGAGATTCAGGCGATGCAGTCAGGATCAGAAACTACCGCTGAGATTTCCTCAGGGATTGCTGTTCACGAGGTGTTTTACCATAATAATTCTGGATTGTTTGATTTGCTGGCGATAGAGGTGCAGACACGTGCGGGTTCCCGACCTATCGATTTATCTGAAACGGTCGTCCTGCTGTCCACCACCCTGCAAAAAAGTCTGTTCACCTACGATTCCTACCTGTTCACCGACACAGCTGATATCAACGGAGACCTCTGGGACTATCAGTTCTATCCCGGCTGCGATGCGGTATCGTTTGGGGTTATTGTTCTGCGTGATGCAGATGATTCACTGTCGAGCACCACTCCTATCATGAACAGGGGGGACCGTGTGATACTCACCGTGAATTTGATAGCTGCTTTTACTGGGTTGACAGTACGATCAGAAGTAGTAGGGCGAGTCATAGCTGAGTCCGGTGTCTCAGGCGTAGTGTCATTTCGCATCTCAGAAGGGAAAGGAGACCTCCCGCGTCTTCACTTTGATCAGAGTGCCACATCATTTGACGCTGTGACAGCCTATGGCACCTCGGTGGCTGCAGTCTCATCTGATGCCGTGGTGATAGGGTACAGAGATTCTGATAACCATAACTTAGGTACCGCTATTGTCGGCACAATTAGTGGTGATACGATTGAGTATGGTGAAGCAGTAGTCTTTGCATCAGCAGTCGCTACCTCTATCTCTGTGACTGCCGTGAGCAGTACCCATGTTGTCATCGCGTATTGCGATAACGATAATGGGAATGCAGGGACCGCAGTCCTTGGAGAAATATCAGGAGGTGAAATCAGTTTTGGGGAACCACAAGTCTTTGAAGAAGACGCAACGTCAGCGATTACCATCACCTCACTTGATGCGACGACAGTCGTCATTGCCTATAATGAAGGAATGGCGGACCCTGCACCGGGCACAGCTATCGTTGGCACAATTTCAGAAGGTACCATCTTTTTTGGGAGTACAGAGAAGTTCACAAACGGTGGGTGTAGTTCCTTATCCATATCATCCCTTGATGACTCCCGTGTGATTCTTTGCTACTCAGACTCGAGCAGCGGTGTGCCTGGAACAGCCGTGGTTGGAAGCGTCTCAGGAGGTTCAATTAGTTATGGAGACTCAGTCGAATTCACCGATGCAGCCATAACGTATCTTACGCTGACTACACTTGATCGGACGCATGTGTGTGCAGCCTATGCGGATACAGGGAATGAAAACCATGGAACTGCGATTGTGGGAACCATCTCAGGGACAACGCTAAGCTTTGGTGATTCGGCAGAGTTTAAAGAATCAGCGACCTCTCACATCTCTGCTGACGCGATTGATAAAACCCATGTGGTGATAGCCTACTCTGATGGGGCTGCCATTCTTGGTACAGTCAGCTATGGTGATAGTCTTAGTTTTGATAGCTCTGTAGCCTTTGAATCTGCAATACCGGTCAGCAGCTATTTGTCCACGGCGGCTCTTGATAGTACTCGAGTGGTGATTGCTTTTGATTTAGAAGGTGGACCAGGGTCTGGATCAGGAAACGCAATCGTTGGACAATTCTCATAAGAACCAAGGACAGAGTTATCTACCAGTAGGTCACAGGGGTAGTAGTAACTGTCCCTATGGAACCAATGACCCAAGGGTTCATTAGCGGATACAGATCTTGGTTGTTCCCTGCTCCAGGTACGGTGTACGGGATGTCGCCAATGCCGTCTCCATTGAGGTCTGGCCCAGTGTAATCATCCCAGTAGTTCCCATGCCCCACCATCTGATTGTACCAGATATTTGTATAGTAATCAACAGCGTGATGGATTGTGTTTTTCCTAAAATTGTTATGATAGATGATATTGTTGTCACTGCTTGACCAGAGGTGCTTGTTCTTGATCCCTACCTTGTTGGCTTCAATGGCATTGCTGTGGATGATATTATTGTGAGAGCTACTGGTGAGCGTGATGCCACTGACCAGGTTTTTCCGAATGACATTTGATGCGATGATGTTTCCGCAGGATTGATGGAAACTGATGCCGTCATTATTGTCTGTGAAAAGGTTACATTCAATGGTATTTGTTGATGCCCCGGACGCATCAAGACCACAGTCATTGTTTGTAAACACGTTCTGAGTAACGATATTGTAGTGTGCATCCCCGAGAAACAACCCGATCGTATTGTCTTCAAAAAGATTGTCTGAGAGTTCGTTGTATTGGGCACCTGGAGGAATATTACCGCTATGTTGTAATGAGAGACCATAATCATTCTGTTTCATGATATTATGTGAGACGGTATTGTGATGAGAAGCGACAAGCTGAATGCCATCGTAGGTACTGGACAAAATCGTATTTTCCCTAATAGTTGTTGATGATGAATTCCATAAGGTGAGCGCGCTATTGTGATGGAAGATGAACGTATTATGAGTGATGGTCAATGCCGAAGACGTACTGACGTAGATACCGTAGTCATTATGAGTGAAATCATTGTTTCTGATGAGGAGTTTTTCTGAAAAACCGATGAGCAGAGCAGCATTGGCATCAGAGAGTTGTATTCCTTCAATGATGCCACCGTGACAGTTCGCAAGGATAACCTGCCCGCTGTTTTCAGGGACATTCACACAGTATGTATTTTTGTAGTACCTCACTGGTTGACCTTGAATCGTGTTGGATTCAATCGTATGGCTGTTCCAGTGAGAGAGATACTCTCCAAAGAGAAATATTCCTTTGGATATAAACTCATTGTTGGTGATCATGAAGGAGGAGGACCAAAACAAGCTAATATCGCTCCAGCTGTTGTTTATGAAGTGGTTGCTGGTGATACTGTTCTGTGAGGCACTTTGTGAGTAGACACCGTATTGATTGTTGATGATGGTGTTGTTGACGATACTGTTGTAAGAGCAATCGAAGAATTCGAGGCCAGCCCAATCGTTTTGAGTAATATAGTTGTCGGTGATTCTATTGCGATCTGAAAAGAGTATGATTCCGCTGCATTCGTACGCGCTGTTTCGAATGGTAAAGCCACGGAGCAGGACTCCATTTGCTCCTGGAAGAATGCGCACGGTTGTCCCTTGCTGGTTTCCATCGATGATTGTCGTTGTCGAGTGTTCTCCTATGAGACGTATTGATTTGTCGATGACGACAGTCTCGTAGTAGGGGGATGACTCGTCGTACACAAAAACTGTGTCCCCTATTGTTGCAGCATCAATCCCCTGTTGAATCGTAGTGAAGTTCCCCAGGCCAACACCACCAACATAGAGCGTTGCTCCCGCGGTATTGTCAATGATGAGTGGAGATATCCATGATGCTGCAGTGGTTGGTGTAATCAAAAATAAGAGAAGTACTAAAATTACTGCTGTGGTGTACAGGGATGATGTTTTAAGATGACCCATGATTTCTATTTATTATATTAGTATTTAAATATTGTTGGACAACTGTTATTCATTGTACAACAAGTAGAAAGATTTTAGAAAAATAGAGGGACAATGCATAGTGTCTCATGAAATTCACACAGTATCTCATCTTGGGTAATGATTATATGATGTAGTTATAGTTCGAGTGGGACCGGCATTTTATAGAACCCTGTGCCTGTCGATCGGAGGAGGTAGGATGGCCCTGCGAAATCACGACTTTGTAACAGTACATCATCGTAGTGCTGATAGGACGCCCCGTTGAAATCACCGGTGTAGAGGTTGTAGTTCTCTGCTGCCCAGAGTTCACGGCTCATGCCGTAGAGGGTGTCGATGCACACTTTCGTATAAAACACTGTGGAACCGGAGGGCTGAGCTTTGAGCAGGTAGGAGCTGTGGTACTGTGGTAGTCGATTCTGCAACAGCAGGTCGGTTCTACCATCGCCATTGAAATCAGCGGTATGCAGCTTTCGATAGGTATCTGCCCATAAAGAGATGCTCATTCCATACAAATTCGAGATTGGTAATGAGTTCGTAAACCCAGAGCTCGTTCCATACAACAAGTACGAGTTATGCCACTGAGGCAGACGGTTCTGCAACAACACATCCGTCTT